>CAZZVG010000643.1:0-4587 GCA_964657295.1 Iningainema sp.
GGCAACAGGTTAAACCAAGCACGGGGCATATTCTTCAACTCGTGAACAGAAGCACCTTCTGGGATAACTGTATTCACCTCAATTCCTAAATCAGCCATCAACCGCTTCAGTTCAACGCAGTCGTGCTGGTTGTGGAAGCCAAGGGTGGAACTCCCGATGATGTTGACTGAGGGTTTTTCAGTTTTGTCTGTTGGGAGTTCGCCCTTTTTACGAGCTTTCTCAATGTAAAATTGGACAATTTGATGTAGAGTGCGATCGGCTGCTTGTAGTTCGTTGACGCGGTAGTGGTTAACGTCCGCCAGCAACACGTCAGACTTTGCCTCTATCTGCGCTCGTTCCACAAAGTTTTCCAGATCTTCTTGTAAAATGCTGGATGTACAGGTAGGTGTCAATACAATCAAATCTGGGCGTTCCTCCGTATCTTTACGGATGATATTGTCCACTACTTTTTCTTGGGAACCGCGTGCTAAAACGTTGCGATCAACGATGCTGGCTGTCACTGGGGTGAAGTTCCGCTCTCGTTCTAGCATTGAGCGCATAACGTTGAAATAGTCATCGCCTAGTGGCGCGTGCATAATGGCGTGAACATTTTTAAAAGAACTGGCAATCCGCAAAGTACCAATATGGGCGGGACCGGCATACATCCAGTAAGCTAATTTCATAAATGTGTTCTCCCTTTTAAAAGATGGACTATGTCATACTCGATCTTTAAATCGTTTCTGATTTTCTCAAAACTTGTAGCCTTTAAGAAGTGAGAACTCACAATGTTTTTATTTCTTCTTACAACCAGAAACGTTTTCACTCATGGGACTTTAGCATATAACTTCAACAGTACAAATGTTCTTTAATTGAAACAAACTTTAATATAGTAGCAATAAAGATGGGTCTTATTGAGCCGCGAACTGTAGTCTACCTTAGGGAGCGGGGGAAATTATCAGTGAATATTAGGATTTTATTTTTCTGATTAAAGAACTCAGAACTATTTCTTATGTACAGAATATACGTAACTTTTCACGCCCCCCTTATGAGCCACAACTTGAACACCAATGGGAATGTAAGCAAGGCTGCTCTAATACACAAGGTAGAATTTTTGTCAAGCTCATAAGTGAGAAATTTGGGGGTTGGTAATCGAAACGTTTTTTGCAATATTTTAGCTTGGGAGTTTGATGATGACACAGGAGCATGACTTTCAACAGATGAATAGAAAAGAACTGAGAACCTATGTACTTGCCCATCGTGAAGACGATGAAGCTTTGCGAATCTATATGGAAAGACTGCACAACGAGTCAGGCGTAATCAGACAGACTGGTGGATTGAATGAAGAGGATCTTAACCAACTAGAGCAACTGATTAAAAGAAGTGTTAATGGTTAATGGTTTATCTTATGTACAGAACGCAGAACTCACTTTACATTCTGCGTTCTGTCTTGGTAATGTTATTTAATTCTGTTGGGTCGATACTGATTCTCCAAAAGCCCTCAAGTGCACGTGAGCCAGGCATTGGACTATTACCAACTAAATTAGTGTCAGAATCTAATCCAACACTCAAGACTCTATTGAGGGAAATCTGTCCCAGTTTTCCAAAGCCTTCAATATCACTTGGGTCAGCGATCGCCCGATGGTTCAACCGTATCGTTGTTTGGGAGTTATTGCTAAAATATATTGTGGCTCGATTGTGTTTGAAGCTCACCTGAACATTGTAAACCCCTCCTGTCGCATAATAGTAAGCTTTGGCAGGCAGTTTTCTACCATCAATATTCCTCCCCTGATACTCAACTGCCAAAACAGGTGTAGTCAGCAAGAACAGAGTAGGCAGGACTAACCCTAAGACTTTCATACAACGCATTTCATCGAGTTTTATTTTCTAAGGTAATCCATTTAGCGATCGCTGAGTGAGTTACGACTAAGTATTAACGTTCAGCACAACTAGGGTCATATCATCGGTGTTTTGCTTATCAGAACCAATAAATTGCTGTACTTGGTCAAATAGGTAATCGAGAATCTCCTGTGGTCCTTGACAATACCTGCAAGCTAAGTTAAACACTGAAATTAGGTTTTCTTCCTCGAAGCGATGACCACTTGCTGCCGCAGCATCAGTCAAACCATCTGTGTAGTAAAGAATAATATCACCAAGTTCTAACTGTGCTTGACCGTATTCATATTGACTGTTGGCATCCAAACCAATCAGCATTCCCAATGTATCCAAACGCGTCACTGTTTTTGTTGCTGCGTGCCACCATATAGGAGGATTGTGTGCCGCATTACTATAGGACAAAATCCTAGTTAGGGGATCGTACTCTGAGTAAAACATGGTGATAAAGCGGTAGGAATTTTCCAAATCCGCATACATCACTTGATTGAGATTTTGTAGAATCCGTTCTGGGGAGTGTCCGTGTAGCACTTCTCCCCGCAGCATTCCCCGCATCATCGTCATGATTAAGGCTGCGGGGACACCTTTGCCCATAACATCGCCAATCACCAAAGCCCAACGATTTTCTGCCTCACAGCCGTCGGTATTTGATTGAAACTCTTTGTGATTAGTAGTCGGAATAAAGTCGTAGTAGTCGCCACCAACACGATTAGCAGGTTTACAACGTGCGGCAAGAGCGACACCGAGAATTGTCGGACATTGACGTGGTAACAGTCGCCGTTGAATTTCTGCGCCAATTTCTAGTTCTTGATCTAAACGTTCTTTTTTCTTGAGTTCTACGTTAAGTTCGTCATTTTCAATTGCGACTGAGGTTTGATCGGCGACTAACCGGACTAGTTTTTGTCTGGTTTCTGTCCATGCAAACTCTGGATCACGGCTTAAAACATACAGCCACCCCTTTTCTGTATGCTTCACCAAAATAGCTGTGCCAAAGATTTGTATCCCTGGTCCGAGATAGCGCTGCATGTAGTCATCTAAAATGCCTGTGGCAGTTGCTATGGGGGGAGTGTTTGGCAAAATTTTGATTTGACTGCTGAGTGTCTCAAGTGCTTTGCGGATATTTTTCCGCTGGCGACTATCTTGCCAGTGTAGTTGTTCTAACCTGACTTGACCGTTCGGTTTGTAGAGAAACAAGGCGCTACCGTCGGCATCTGCAACTCTGGTTGCCATCAGGGGGATTAATTCTAAAAACTGATTTAGATTATTAAAGCTTCTGAGAGCAAATCCCAGAGAACTCAGCAAATCTTGGATTTTATTCTGTTCCCGGTGCAACCGTGCGACAAGTTCTTTCAGCGCCACAACTGGAGTGACATCGGATGCAGCGCTGCTACTATTGGTATCCATAGGTTCAGGGGGCGGTTGAGACACTGGCACAAGTGTTATTGCAATTTGAATGGGAAAGTTTTAGATTAATTAAGAAATTCTTTTGTTTTAGCATTCATTAACGGTTGTCGAATTATATTCATGGGTTTAACAAGAGTATAAAGACGTAAGGTATCCATTTTTTTACTTATTTCTACTGGAAATCAACAAGGAGATTTTCAGTGATTTACTTAATAAAAGAACAGCAGTTGTCACGACACCCCGGAAAGTTTGCTAATATTACATAAATTTATGAACAAATCATCTACCCGTAGGTTGAAAAACTGAGGATGCTCCTCCCCTGGATCACTCGTGGTTTTTTTCAAACATTATTTGCTTCCAGAGAATATTCAGAGGCAAGTAGAAGGAGTTGGGATTATATGGACGCGCTGCTTTGTGGCGTCAAGACAGGAGAAAGGAGTGAGAATTCCTATGGGATTTGTGGGTGCAGGTGAGCCTTAGTAAGGTCGCAAAACATTTTTAGCGGGAGTGAGATTTCCGAAAATTTTTGCTTTTTAAAACCCTCCACCCAAAGCATGATACTCATTTTAACAGAAGCAACAAGGCAGCGCGTCTCTACAACTCCTGTACGGGCGGGTTTCACAAGACGAGCGCATTTACTCACAAGTGATCTGAATTAAACCCGCCCCTACTCATTTAACCACTGAGTAGTGCTTCGACAAATTCGTAGCTGGAAAACGGCCGTAGGTCTTCAATTCCTTCACCTGCTCCAATAAAGCGAATGGGCAAACCAAGCTGCTGCACAACAGCAAGGGCAACACCTCCCTTGGCTGTGCTATCTAGCTTAGTTATGACTACACCACTTAATTGAGCAGCTTCGGAAAACACTTCGGCTTGTCGCAATCCATTTTGCCCTAAAGTCGCATCTAAAACCAACAGTGATTCTACTTTTGCGTTTGGAGCCTTTTTATCGATAATTCGACGGATTTTACTGAGTTCATCCATCAAGTTTTTCTTATTCTGTAGGCGTCCTGCGGTATCTACCAGAAGTAGTTCTGTGTCTCTGGCGATCGCCGCCGCAATGGCATCAAACACAACTGCTGCCGGATCAGTATTCTTCCCAGGATTAGCAATCACTTCCACATTGCTTCTTTGTCCCCAAACCTTTACCTGTTCGACAGCAGCAGCACGGAAAGTGTCTGCTGCGCCGATCAAGCATTTGTAGCCAGATTTTTGACAGAGGTGAGCAAGTTTACCAATGGTTGTTGTTTTCCCAGCGCCATTCACCCCTGTGATTAACCAAATATTGAGGGTTTCTTTTTGTGGCGAAAACGT
>CAZZVG010000644.1:0-4571 GCA_964657295.1 Iningainema sp.
TCGACGGTGAAGTTTACCAAAAACCCATGCCACAAGGAGAACATAGCCGATTTCAAGGGAAGTTGCGGAACCTCAAAAAATCGCCTTAGCATTACCCGAACTACGTTGTACATTTGGCGGTGCTACCATAGTTCCCGATATTAGCGTATTTCGTTGGCAACGCATACCCCGCAGTGAGTCGGGGAGAATTGCCAACCGTTTTGAAAGTCATCCCGACTGGGCAATAGAAATTCTCTCACCAAACCAAAGTCAAACTAAAGTTCTTCGTAACCTGCTGCACTGTTCTAAAAATGGCACAGAATTAGGTTGGTTAATTCTTCCCGAAGAAGGCAGCATCTTGACTGTACACTCCAATCAACGCATTCAACTGCTTGCAGGTATTGATCCACTCCCCATCCTTAGCAATATTGACCTATCGCTCACCGTCAAGCAAGTTTTTAGCTGGCTCAATATTTAGCTGCATTCCTAAGCGCAAAATCAAATTTGCGCTTAGGAATGCGGGTTATCAAATTCTGGGTGAAAAGCACTTGTCAATTCATGCGATCGCGCTATGAAAAATTGCGGTTACGCTCTTGCTCAACCGTGCCTTGATCTAAATTAAAATCTTTAGGTACTCAGGGGGCTTAACGTCAGTGCTTTGTGTGCAGGTTCGTCTTTGAGAATTTGTTGGATTTCTTGGATTTCAGAAGGGGTTAATTGGGTATTCATAAATATATTTTTAGCAAAAGAATTTATCAATAATTGCTTAATTCTTGAATTAGCTGTTCAGGGGTAATTATTCGTGGAATCGTTACCGGAAAATCGTCCGGGTTGCGAGTTACAATTGCATCTAAATGATGAAGAACCGCAGTGCTGTATTGAATAGCGTCTTCAAAATCTTTGAAGTTGGTAGTTAGCGCCATTGAGATGACTGCTTGATCTACTGTTGCGACTTGGCAAAGAGTCGCCATTCTTTGCAGAAATTGCAGTGTCCAAGTGTGACCTTTTACTTTGCGGATGATATAGTATAAATCGCTAAAAGTAGATGCGGAAAGATAACCTTGAATCTCCTGCTGTTCTACTCTTGCTAGAACTTGTTCGCTGTTTGTGAAAAAAGGATCGCGATCAAGTGCTACGTCAACAATAATGTTCGTGTCTATGAGAAGCTTCACAGGTTATGCTTCTCCTTCAATGCTTCCCATCGTGCTTCATCTGGGTCAAAATCTGATGGTGTGGGTGGAGCATTTTCGAGCAAGTCTTTCAGGGCTTGGACTTTGTATTCCCGCTTGTTAATTTGTTTGGGAGTGTCGGTAGTAGTTGGAGTTGGCTGCAAAATAATGACTTCCACTTTTCCAGGAGCAATATTCAGAGGTTCGTCAATAACTAAGTGACCTGATTCATCAATTGTTGCATTTAGTTTGTAGGCTTGCATAATTTTGCTCCTTTTTGTTTCTAGAATAAAACACGGCTGTTGTAAACATCTGATCGCATTCCCTCTTCACCTTTTATTGTTGCCAAAATGGCGATCGCATAGGCAATACGCAAGCAATTTTTTGCCATAGCTGCTGGGGAAGAAGTTGATTCTATGCTAGCTAAAATTAGTAATTACGTGGAGAGTTGAAGTCCCCGACTTTGTAAAAGTTGTCGGGGATCTTGTTTTTCACGAATGATTTAGGACTGCTATATAGAGATGAGCTGTTTAAAGCATCTGAGTCATGGTTTGTATTCCCCATTCCCCATTAATAAGGCCACTTCCAATCGTGAACTTCTGGCATATCGTCGCCATATGTAGTCACGTAGTGCTTGTGTTCAATGAGCTTGTGAAGCAGATGCTGCTTGACATAAGCTGCTTTGTAACCAAGTTGTGGTACGCGATCAATCACATCTAGAACAAGGTGGAAGCGATCCAAATCATTGCGGACAGTCATATCAAAGGGCGTGGTGGTACTTCCCTCTTCCTTGTAACCCCGGACATGGATGTTATCGTGATTTTTTCGATGATATGTTAAACGGTGAATTAGCCAAGGATAGCCGTGAAAAGCAAAGATAATCGGCTGACTTGTGGTGAAAATACTATCGAAGTCTCTGTCGTTAAGTCCGTGGGGATGTTCGGTTTCAGACTGAAGTTTCATCAAGTCTACCACGTTCACGACTCGCACCTTGAGGTCGGGAAAGTTTTGCCGTAGGATATCTACAGCGGCTATTGTTTCCTGGGTAGGGATGTCTCCGGCACAAGCCATCACGACATCTGGTTCACTTCCTTTATCATTGCTTGCCCATTCCCAAATCCCAATGCCGTAGGTGCAGTGCTTGATTGCTGCATCCATGTTCATATATTGGAGTGCGGGTTGCTTTCCGACAACAATCACGTTAATGTAGTCGCGGCTTCTCAAACAATGATCTGTCACTGACAGTAAGCAATTGGCATCAGGGGGCAAATATACGCGAATAATCCCTGGCTTCTTATTCAATACAACGTCGAGAAAACCTGGATCTTGGTGAGAGAATCCGTTATGGTCTTGTCGCCAAACGTGGGAGGTTAGTAGGTAGTTGAGGGATGAGATCGGTCTGCGCCAGGGTATTCGTTTAGAACTTTCCAGCCATTTCGCGTGCTGGTTAAACATCGAATCTACGATGTGAATAAATGCCTCGTAGCAGGAGAAAAACCCATGACGACCAGTGAGGAGGTATCCTTCTAACCATCCCTGACAAGTATGTTCACTGAGAATTTCCATCACCCGACCTTCTGTAGACAGGTGGGTGTCTTCAGGAAGTGTTTCCGCATCCCAAGCCCGCTCTGTCACCTCAAATACAGCCTGTAGGCGATTCGATTCGGTTTCATCAGGACCGAGTACGCGGAAATTTCGGTTTTCCTGATTAAGTTTTAAAATATCTCGTAAGAATGTTCCCGTCACCTTGGTAGCTTCGGCTATAACTGCACCTGGTTTATCGACCTCTACAGCATAATCTTCAAACTCTGGCATCTTCAGATCCTGGAGTAAGACACCGCCGTTGGCATGTGGGTTGTCACCCATTCGTCGCTGCCCTTTGGGTGCAAGTTCTGCTAGTTCTGGAATCAGTGTGCCTTTTTCGTCGAAGAGTTCTTCGGGTTTGTAACTCTTCATCCACTCTTCTAGGCGTTTCAGGTGTTCTGGGTTACTTGCTATCTCCCCAAATGGAACTTGGTGTGCTCTCCAAAAACCTTCTAACTTCTTGCCATCTATTTCCTTAGGTCCTGTCCAACCTTTAGGACTTCTGAGGATAATCATCGGCCACTGAGGACGTTGACTGAAGCCATTGGTACGGGCTTCTTCGTGAATTTCTTTGATCTCACGAACGACGGTGTCTAGGGTTGCTGCCATCAACTGGTGCATCGTTGTCGGATCGGAACCTTCCACAAAGTACGGCTTGTAACCATAGCCGATAAATAAACTCTCCAATTCCTTGTGAGGTATTCTTGCCAGTATTGTTGGGTTGGCAATTTTATAGCCGTTCAAGTGCAGGATAGGAAGGACAGCACCGTCGTGTACTGGGTTGAGAAACTTGTTGGAGTGCCAGCTTGTCGCTAAAGGACCGGTTTCTGCTTCACCATCGCCAACAACACAAGCAGCGAGGAGATCCGGGTTGTCAAAGACTGCTCCGTAGGCGTGGGATAAACAATAGCCGAGTTCACCACCTTCATTGATGGAACCGGGGGTGTTTGGCGCAGCGTGGCTGGGGATACCACCAGGAAAGGAGAACTGTTTGAAAAAGTGCTTCATCCCGTCGGCATCTTGGGAGATATTAGCGTAGTAATCGCTGTAAGTGCCTTCTAAGTAAGTGTTGGCTAATACTCCTGGTGCGCCGTGGCCGGGACCGGCAATGTATATTGTGTTCAGGTCATACTTTTTAATGACCCGATTTAGATGCACGTAGATGAAATTCAAACCGGGCGTTGTCCCCCAATGACCTAAGAGTCTGGGTTTGACGTGTTCTATCTTCAGGGGTTCCGTCAGCAGTGGATTGTTAAGTAGATAGATTTGCCCGACTGAAAGATAGTTAGCTGCACGCCAGTAGGCGTTAATCTTTTGCAGTTCTTCGTCTGTGAGAGGCTTTGTTTGTGCAGGACTTGCTAAAGTCATATCGAACTCCATGACTAAAGGACTTTGATGAATTTTTCAAAACCAATCAGTTATTTTCTCAAAGCTAAAAAAATCTGGATAAATTTGGTTGATTACCTTCTGTCAAAGATTATCAAATTGGCTATCTATTTGCTTCAGCTTTCATAATGATTTTACCTAAATCTCCAAAGGTTAAAATTTTTTAAACAAAGCTATGAACGTTTATTAAAATACTTTTTATTTCTTTTGAGAGAGGTAAATGATGGTGTGAGAAGGTAAAAAATCTAATTTTTAAGGATAGATTAAGAAATTATAATTAATAGTTTAAATATTCAGATTGAGTCGCTAGAGCAAAAAGCAAAATTATCAATTCTTCTTCTTTTAACTATGATTAAGTTCTAATAATCCCTCTGGGGGTGTAATTTCAATACGATTACTTTCCAAGTCTACGACTGGTGCGATCGCCCTCACAAACGGAATCAAAACAGTCTT
>CAZZVG010000645.1:0-4571 GCA_964657295.1 Iningainema sp.
TGCTTGTCTTGAATAACTTTTGGCTTAAGTTGACACCAATGACGGCCGTTCGCCCTGGAGATGCCTAATGAGTAGTGTAAATTATTTTGGGAATAAACCGCCAAGAGCGCCAAGGAAAGAAAGAGAGAGAATTGCACGAATGAATTTGGATTGTTATAGCGGTTCTCGTTCTATTCACATACAAAACGCCCTCTCCCCCCTGCCCCTCTCCCAAGTTTGGGAGAGGGGTGCCCGTCAGGGCAGGGTGAGGGCGAGAGTGTATGGGATTTGACTGAGAACCGCTATATAGTAATTGTTATTGTTTGTGTTTACATATAAAATTTTAACTTTATTGAAAATTATATGCTATCTGGTCAGCAACGTAAAAAACTAAGAGATGCTTTGATGGATGCTTTTCCTAATAAGTCTTCACTAGAGCAATTGTTAGATTTTGAGCTAGATAAAAATTTAAATGAAATTACTAGAGATAGCAATTTAGAAGTCATTGTTTTTGAGTTAATAAAAAGAGCCGAATCTGAGGGATGGTTCATTAATCTAGTTCGTGCTGCACGGGATACAAAATCTGGGAACTTACGCCTACAAGCTATTGCCCAAGAAATATTGTCGAATGAGGCTACAACTTCTCCTTCTGTTAACAATGGTGTTCAACTTCAGCAGCAGAAAATACTAGTTTTGGCAGCAAATCCGATTGGTACTACTAAGTTGCGTCTAGACGAGGAGTTACGTGAAATTAAGGAGGGATTAAGAAGAGCAAAAGGACGGGAGCAATTCTTAATAGAGTCGGCTGAAGCAGTACGATACAGAGATATTCACCGCGCTGTCATCGATTTTGAGCCGCAATTTATCCATTTTTCTGGACATGGATCACTTGAAGATGGTTTAATATTTGAGGATGTAACAGGACAAGCAAAGTTAGTAGACGCTCAAGCACTGGCTGGATTCTTTGAGTTATTTGCCGATAATGTTAAATGTGTTATACTAAATGCTTGCTATTCAGAGATTCAAGCTAGAGCGATCGCACAACATATTGATTATGTGATCGGGATGAGCCAAGAAATTGGCGATCGAGCAGCAATAGAATTTGCCGTTGGGTTTTATGATGCTTTGGGCGCGGGAAGAACAATTGATTTTGCATATAAACTAGGGTGTAGACTAATTCGTATAGCAGGGATAGCAGAAGAACTGACGCCTAAGCTCTTCTTGAAAGAGCAGTTAAAAGAGGCTTCCTCCATCTCTGATAGACAAGATTTAGGTGAAAGAGCAACTTTTGAAAATGCCCGCTCTAATAATGTTACCATCCAGAAGGAACTACAGGTTTTTCAGTTTGAGGTGATCAGGGTAAATGCCGAAGGAAGGGAAATTGAGCGAGTAAAACGCGATGCCCAATACTTCACAGAAAACCTGGGCAAGAATGTCACCCTACAAATGGTGGCTATTCCTGGCGGAAAATTCCTCATGGGTTCACCGTCAGATGAAACGCAACGTTACGACAGCGAAAGCCCCCAACATGAGGTAGCTGTTCCACACTTCTTCATAGGCAAGTATCCTGTCACTCAGGCACAATGGCGGGCTGTGGTTGCTCTCACACAAATAAATCGTAAACTCAACCCCGATCCATCACATTTTAAAGGCGATGATCGACCAGTAGAAACAATTTCTTGGTATGACGCTGTAGAGTTTTGTGATAGACTATCAGAACATACCGGAAAAAACTATCGGCTGCCTAGCGAAGCCGAGTGGGAGTACGCTTGTAGAGCAGGCACGACAACTCCGTTCTACTTTGGCGAAACTATCACATCGGATTTAGCAAACTACTATGCTGAATCCAATTGCAGTAATGGACCAAAAGGTCAGTTTAGGCAACAAACAACCCCGGTAGGCAGTTTTGAAGTTGCAAATGCCTTTGGTTTGTATGATGTACACGGGAATGTTTGGGAATGGTGCGCTGACACCTGGTATGGAGACTATAAAGGTGCTCCAGCAGACGGTGGTGCTTGGATAAATCATGGCAATGGGAATGATAATCAATTTAGGGTGCCGCGAGGAGGTTCTTGGAACTACAATGCATGGGATTGCCGTTCTGCGTGTCGCAACTACTACGCCGATCCCAACGTCAGGGACGACTTCATCGGGTTTCGGGTTGTGGTTTCCGCCGCGAGGAATTAATTCTTTACACTTTTGCCCTTTAGCCCTTTGCGATTTTTCTTTTTACCTTACCCTCGCCGAAGGCGATCAATATTTTTTTTATATTTTGCACCAGTATCAATATTATCCAGGAAATGGTAAGTCTTGTCAAGAGGTTTGTGTAAAATAAAAAGAAAGTTGTTTTTGAGCAAGTGCAAAATTGACCGATTATTCAAATATCTAGGTAGAAGTCTTAGATCCCCGACTTCTTCAAGAAGTTGGGGATCTAGTTTTTCTCCAGCTTGGACGATATCGTACTCTGCGCTCTTGGCGTATCGCTACTCCGGTAAGAACACCCGCTCGAAAGGCTTTTTCCGATAACGCCGATAAACATCAAAATCACCGTCCAAAGTTACTATTGCAGCGATATCTAGGCGCTCCGAAATGACAATTAGGGATAAGTCGGCAAAATCTCCTGGTAGATCGAAGTAGGTTGCATTCAGTTCAGCAATGCGTGAAAAGTCTTGAGGTAACAGCTGCTCACACTCGTAGAGTCCTTTTGCAACATCTAGAAGAAACTCATTTTGTGTGCGCCAATCGGAACTGAGTAACCACATCACTTCTGCGATACAGATAGGTGTAGTTACCAGCTTGGAAGTGCAGCTTTCAAAGAAACGACGTACTTGTTGATGATGCTTATCTCTGGAGCTGTAGTACGCAAACAAAAACCCGCTATCTGCGAGTATGAGCGGATTATAACTCATGAATGGCGCTCTTTGAGATATTGCGCGATCGCTTTCTTGCGGTTGGCTCGTTCAGATAAGTCTGTTGGTGCATCTTGCAGGAGATGTTGAGGGTGTCCACCTCGCCTATCAACCAAGGTTCTGCTTGCTTGCAAGTTAAGCCAGCGTTCAGCAATCAAGCGTCGGATCAACTCACTCTTGTCCGTTTTTTCGTGAGCTAAGATATCGGCTAACTGGCGTTCTGTTTCTTCGTCTAGTCTGACAGTGAGCATGGCTTTTGTCATACTTGTATTGCGCTGATGATAAGTATAACAGAACAGATTGTAAAGGTTCGTAGTTGTGCTGTCTTCGCTGCTAGGGCGCTGAAGCGCAACTACAAACCTCCCATATGCGGACGAAAGGTGAGATTGATTCGTGTGCCAACTATCTTTTTGGTTTTGGGGACTTGGTGCAGGTGAGTAGACTGACAACCGGGATGCATGATTAGCAAACTGCCATGTTCTAACCAAAAATCAGTTGGTTTGCCGCCAATTGGTTTAATATGAAACTTACGGACTGAACCAAGACTGAGAGATGCGATCGCAGGCTCAACACCCATTGACTTCTCATTATCAGCGTGCCAGCCCATCGAATCTTGCCCATTACGGTATTGATTGGCAAGGACAATGTTAAATTGATAGCCAGTCATGGTAATGATTCTATCTCTGAGTTGGGCTAATTTGTCTGTCCAAGGCAACGGCTTGAGAAGCACACTATTGGAATACAAGTACTCACAGCCCTTGTCACCGTAGATACATTCTAGGCGAGGCACGGACATAATCTTACCTACTATCCTGATTTGATTCTGCTGCCATTCCAATTGCTCACAGTGTTGGTAAAGTTCGTTGGCTTCTTCAATAGTTAAGAAGTTTGGGTAATACGTAACTGGTAAATCAAGGGTTGGTTTTTCAAACAGGTTAAGTTGTTGCATTAGACGCTAAAGGCGAACAGCTCATTTTAGAGAATTGGTTTTACTCCCAATAAACCACCACAACTCTAATCCTATCAATGCCAAGCCACCCGCAGTTACACCAACTTTTAACCCCAAAGGTTGCTCGATTTGACGGAATTGAGTGGTGTGCTGTGACGGGGATGCTGGCATTTGTGCTGCTGCGCCTCCGGAAAGCAAGAGCAAAAATCCCAAACCAGTGATACTGACAAAAATCGGTTTTTTCCTGAACATTTAGCTAGCCTCTAACAGGCGCAAAGAGTTATCCCAAATTCAATTCACCCAACTGTATATCAACAACTAACCGACGATTTGTTAACCATTGACGACCAAGTAAAACTTCTGTTAAATCTTTGCCAACATGTACAGGTATGTCAAACTCTTGAGCATCAAATAGTACTTTACCAACATAGATTTCAAATTTTACATCTCCGCGTGCAGTTCGCATTGTTTGCTCTCGTAAACGCTCCCAACCAAGTGCATCTATATCTTGCTTGTTAATCGCTAACCAATACGAAAAAGCTGTATCAAACATGGCATCAACAGGTAGTTCTAATCCATCTGATGTTATTAAATTAATTTCAAAAAGTAGTGCATCCTCATCACCAAAGAAACCGGAAATCGTCATATTGTGCCGCAAGCTCCAGATCCATTAATCCGAAAAGTATAGTGGATTTTGCCTGGATGCTGTTGGCGACACTGTGATGAAACTACTT
>CAZZVG010000646.1:0-4570 GCA_964657295.1 Iningainema sp.
CTATGTGCCCAAAGGAGAGGATACATACTACTTGTCGCCGTAAACCCAGGCATGGTGTTAATTTCATTAATAAAAACTTCCCCTGTTGCTTCCACGTAGAAAAAGTCTACCCTTGCCAACCCAGCAGCATCGACGGCGGCAAAAGCCTGTAAAGCCATTTCTTGAATTTGATGAGTGACAGCATCTGGCACTTTTGCCGGAATTAATAAATCTGCCTTACCGTCTGTATATTTTGTTTCATAATCATAGAAATCACTTTCGTAAGTAATTTCACCGAGAACGGAAGCTTTTGGTTGATCATTTCCTAAAACAGCACACTCTAATTCTCGTGCTATAACTCCACTTTCCACAACGATCCTACGGTCATAACTGGCGGCATTATCCAGAGCCGACTCTAATTCAGAGCGCGATCGCACTTTAGCAATACCTACCGATGAACCTAAATTAGCAGGCTTAACAAAACAGGGATAACCCAAGCTTGCCTCAATTTCATCACACAGTTTCGGAAAAACACAAGGATTAGACCAAATTTGAGAACGATTCACCGCCATATATTTTACTTGCGGCAGTCCTGCTTGAGCAAACGCCATTTTCATGGCAATCTTATCCATACCCATAGCCGAACCTAAAACGCCAGAACCCACAAAGGGAACTTGCATTAAGGTGAGTAAGCCTTGGATTGTGCCATCTTCACCATTTGGCCCGTGAAGTATTGGGAACCAAACATCCACCTCAGCAATTTGAGAGGGAGATTGCAAAAGACTGATTTGATGCTGAGAGTTGGATGTCAGTTGTTGATCGCCTTGTGTGGAACCTTGAGATGCCAATTGATTTGGAATGCCGGAGCCTAAAACTTTTTGGGGTTCTTCCCCGGCTAGCCAACGTCCATCTTTTTGGATGTAGAAAGGTAGTACTTCGTATTTGCTGGCATTTTCATCTGCACTCAAAGCGAGGGCGATCGCCTGTGCCGAACGTATCGAAACTTCATGTTCTCCCGAACGACCGCCAAACAGCAACCCCACCCGTATTTTTGTCATTTTCCACAACTCCATCACTCCTCATTGGGCAATAGCGTATCACAACATTGGGGAATTGGGGAATTGCCATTAACCATTAACCATTAACCCCTCCACTGCAACACCAGTTAAGCTGAAGGCACGAAACTCGGTAATTTTCACTTTGATCAACTTGCCTTTTAGTTCGTTAATGTCGCCTGCAAAAAAAGTGAGGCGATTACCGCGTGTACGTCCCATAACTTGGGTTTTGTCTTTAGAGTTTTGGTTTTCCACGAGTACTTCTTCAATGCGTCCCATGTAACGCTGCGATCGCTCGGCGGCTTTCATCGAGACTAAGTGATTTAATCTTTGCAGGCGATCGCTTTTGATTTCCTCACTTAATTGTTCTTCCCATACTGCGGCTGGGGTGCCTGGGCGTGGAGAATAGGCGGCTGTGTTCACAAGATCAAAGCCAATCTCAGTCACTAATTGAAGTGTATTTTCAAATTGTTCTTCTGTTTCTCCTGGAAAACCCACGATAGCGTCAGCAGTGATCGAGGCATCTGGCATGTACTGTCGAATTGTATTGATAATCCGGCGATATTTCTCTTTTGTGTAACCCCGCGCCATGCGTTTTAACACTTCATTATCTCCCGATTGGAAGGGAATGTGGAAATGCTCACATACCTTGGGTAACTCAGCACAAGCTTTAATGAGGCGTTCTGTAAAATAACGTGGATGACTAGTTGCAAACCGTATCCGTTCAATTCCCGCTACATCATGAACGTGATAAAGTAAATCTGTCAAAGTATGCTGATGACGACCTTCAAGTGTGACTCCTGGCAAATCCCTTCCATACGCATCAATATTTTGACCGAGTAGAGTGACTTCTTTATAACCCTGACGCCCGAGTTCTTCTATTTCGGTGCGAATGACTTCCGGGGTGCGGGATTGTTCAACACCTCGCACATTGGGAACTACGCAGTATGTACAACGTTCGTTACAGCCGTAGATCACATTCACCCAAGCAGTCACAGTGCTATCCCGTTGCGGCTTGGTAATATCTTCGGTAATATCAATTTGCTCAGTTGCCACAACTTGATTGCCGTCAAATACTTGTTGTAGTAAATCGGCAAGACGGTTTGCGTGTTGTGGTCCCATCACCAAATCCAATTCAGGTACGCGTCGTAACAGTGCTTCTCCTTCCTGTTGGGCAACGCAACCTGCAACGATTAAAGTTAAATCAAGCTGTTCGTGCTTGCGCTTCGCTTGTCTACCTAAATAAGAATATACCTTCTGCTCTGCATTATCTCTGATGCTACAAGTGTTGTATAATATCACTTCTGCCTGATTCGGATCTTCCGAACACTCAAATCCCATGTCCTCTAATATACCAGCCATGCGTTCTGAGTCGGCTTTATTCATCTGGCAGCCGAAAGTGATTATGTGGTAGCGACGAGGTAACGTGGTCATGGGCGTGATAAATTTGTCTGGAGTCTAATAATGATTGTATCGCTTGTGCCCTTGGTTAAGTTATGCAGGCGCACCAAAATCAACCTGATCGTAAATATCTAATAGAGAAATTTGAAATGGAACAGAGGCTAGGGATAAAAGGTTATTTTCATCTTCATATTCACAGAATATCCATTTTTTATCCTCAGTTTTGAAATATTGTTCTACATGAATTTTGTACTGATCGATGAGAACATATTCTTGAAATGTGGGTATACTTCGATAAGCCGCAAATTTTTCATCCAAGTCATAGCTTCTTGTGGATTTTGATAACACTTCAGCAATCATCAAGGGATTAGTAATCGTATCTTGACGACCTTCAGCAAATTCTAAGCTACCTACAGCAACCATAACATCCGGATAGGTATAAATTTGCTTCTGTGGAATCCACAAGCGTTGATCTGTGACGAATACTCTATAAGGTTGACGCTTCAAAGTAAAATTAAGGGCACCACTGAGATTGAGAGCAATTTGATTGTGATTTGGTGTTCCACCTGCCATATGTATAATTTTACCGTCGATATATTCATGACGATCCTTTGAAGCAACTTCCAAAGACAGGTATTCTTCAGGTGAATAGTTACGTTGTTCTTGGGCTTGCATAGAACATACCTAGTAATGTTAACAGCCTAAAAGACTTGCACTTCATCGGCTCGATCCAAAATTAACGTCAGAACTTATTCCTAGCGATCGTTTTTGCTTTTTTCTTTAAAAAAGAATTAAATTTTATGTAAATCCACTTACAGAAGTAAGTGGATGTCTTAATTAATTATACACAGTGGAATCGCTGAACGGGTACTCCACGAAGAACGATCATTCGTGTTCCAAATGAAGTGTTGTACTTCCGTTTACAGACTAGAATCAAAAGGTGGTCGGTAGCTATAACTTGGATGAGCTTCTTTTTGAATGTGTTGTTTGATAGTGTCGAGGTCAATGAAGCAATCAGTAACATCAATTAAACTATCGCTAGTCATGGAACGAACGCTGACAACCTCAACCCGAACTCCTTTGTAACTGACAGCATTCACAGCGTAGGCTAAATCTCCATCCCCACTTACTAAGATAGCAGTATCGTAGTATGGAGCTAAATTCATGATATCTACAGCGATTTCTATATCCAAGTTGGCTTTTTTAGAACCATCTGGAAGTAGAATTAAATCTTTAGTGACAACACGATAGCCATTTCGACGCATCCAGAGCAAAAAACCCTGCTGTTTCTCATTAGTGCGATCCATACCCGTGTAAAAGAAACTACGCAACAGTCTTCCACCTTGACTTAAATAGCACAGTAGTTTGGTGTAATCAATTTCAATACCAAGTTGCAAAGCTGCATGAAATAGGTTTGCACCATCAATAAATATAGCAATTCGACCGCGATGGGTGTCGCTGATGGGGAGTGTTGACACCGAAGTATCTGACATTTTAGTCTCATCACCTTCAACATTAGAGTCCACAATACGTTCTCCTTGCCAATGCGGTCGATCCTTGAGTAATTTATAATTATTTTTTTCGTTCGTAAAAATATTCATTGATACCTCTGTTTGTCAAATGGGTAAAATTTTATGGAAAATGGGCAATAGATAATGTAATTTGGTTATCATTCCGCAATTAGTTTTGAATACACAAGTTATGCACGGCATGAGCAATTGAAATTAAGGGATCTCAAGCTTGCTTATGCAATTTGTAACAGATTTCCAGCATTATATCTTTAAATATCATCAAGACTATTAAAATTAACTTTTTCAAAGAGTGAAAAAGCTGCGCGGCTCTCTCTAGCAGACAGGACTTTTACCGAATTTGATTAAAGAAGTGATTGCCGTGACTAATTCGGTAGGCTCAACTGGTTTAGACGTATGTCTCAAGAAGCCAGCGTCAAGCGTCTTTTTGCTATCTTTATCTCTAGCATATGCAGTTATTGCGATCGCTAGAGATGCTACCTCCCTGTTCGGGCGATGGCGCTGACCAGGGGTAGACAAATTCCTCGATTTTGCGAACTTGATGACCGATAATACCGTTATGGGACACCAGGCAATACGGTTCGGATAAACAGGGGGAGCAGGGGG
>CAZZVG010000647.1:0-4569 GCA_964657295.1 Iningainema sp.
TGATGGTTAATTGTTGATTGCAATTAACCCTTCGGGTGACGCTCGAAGACTCGCTACCGCTGCGAAGATCGCCAGTTCCCTACGGCGGGAAACCCGCCTTTAGGACTGGTCTCACCATCAACAATTAACAAAAAAAGTAATTATCCGAACATGATATCACTTCTTACTTTCTATTTGTCGTAGCTGGATTTGGTGCAGCCGTGGGCCGATGACGGACACGATGGTAAATTCAATATTTTGATAGTAAAAAATTTCCCCAAGTGCGGGGATTTTCTGTAACTGATATAGTAGAAAGCCTCCTAAAGTCTGGTATTCCTTCTTCAATGGCAAATTGAGGTGCAACACGTCGTTAAGGTCTTCCAGATTAATTTGTGCTTGGATCAGAAATGTATGGTCCTCCAAAATCTGAATTAGCAATTCGTCAGTGATGACTGGTTCGCCTATATTGCCAATAATTTGAGCAATCACATCTTTGATAGTTACCAATCCTACAGTACCGCCAAATTCATCAACTACCATTACCATCGCTGGCTTTTCTTGTTGGATTGTTGGTAAAAGTTCATTTAAAGGTGTATGTTCTGGAACAAATCGCGCCGCACGAATCCAGGGGTGGATCTGTTTGTCTAAGGTGATCCCCATAACCAGAGGTTCTGCCAGGTCTTTAAAATAAACAATGCCACAAATATCATCCATAGATTCCCCAATTATCGGGTAGCAAGAATGACCAGTGACAGCCATTTCCTTGAGAAAAGTTTGTAAGGTAGCGTTTTTTGGCAGGACGACAATACTGGTGCGAGGAACCATGATTGATTGTGTTGTCACGTCCCCAAACTCAAAAATGTTTTTTAACAGTTCTCGTTCTCCCACCTGAAAACCAGTGGATTCCCTTTCAGTAGAGATAATAAGTTGCAATTCTTCAGGAGTCACAGGGGGCCTCCAGCTTTGACCTGTATATTCAATGCCAAACAGCCGTAACAGCCATTGCGTTGACTGGTTGAGAATCCAGATAAATGGCTTGAAAAAGCGGACGATCGCTGTGACTGATGGTCCCAAAAAGCGTGCGAGATCTTCCGAGTAGCTCATGGCTACTGATTTAGGACATAATTCCCCCAACACAATTTGAAGATAGGCAATGGAAAAAAAGGAGATGGGGATCGATAGAGAATGAGCTATCAACAAATTCATCTGATGTGGTAAAGGCCAAGATCCGATCCATGAGTTGACAACCAGGACAATTGTACTTTCTCCAATCCACCCCAGCGCTAGACTTGAGAGCGTAATACCTAACTGGGTTGTGGATAGCAGTCGGTCAATACTGCGTTGCAGCACTTCAACGGTGATCGCCTGGATGTCGCCTGCCTCTACAAGCTGATGAATGCGCGATCGCCTAACTGTCACCATCGAAAACTCTGCTGTCACAAAAAAGGCATTGATAGCAATCAGTAGTAGGACTGATAACAATCGCAGCCCTACATCTGTCCAACTTAAGCTCGGAAAACCACTCACTGCCAAAGTACCACTTAGGGATTCCGGATTTTGCGGAAAGTTGCGCCCGTAGTATGCATATTCATCACCGGATTTCCAGCGAAGAAAGCAAACTTTCAAGAGACGGATGCGCGGATAGGGGTTTGTGAGAAATTGGTCTTTCTAGTCACCAATGTCTCACAATCTAAAATCTTTCTACCTGACTACAGGAATATTCGACACTTCTAGCCGCAGCTTTTGAGCTGGATAATCTGTCAAAGCTAGTGAGAGGCGCTTCACATCATCAAGCAAAGCTGTCGGAATACTGATGGTACCGGAAAATATTGGTCCGTTTGGAGGCATTTCTGCTGGTAATCCATCTGTACTGGCACTGAGGGTTCTTCCTTTGTCATCGGTGACATCCAAAAAACTATACAAGAAATGCACGGAATCTTTGCCTTTGTTCTGCATTTTTACATTTAGTAATAAAGCAGCGCCAGAGTAACGAGCAGATTGTACAGAGAGAGAAATGCCTTCGCTCTCGGCGGCAACTGGAAATCCTACCTGAGGTTTTTCTTCAGCGACTTGCTGCGGTTTTTTCTCGGATGCCTTCTTCTTGCTTTTATCGTCGTCATCGTCATCTGATGAGCGCGATTTATCAACTTTGGCTTTACCGTCAATCCGTGCCTTGACAGTTTTTAAGATTTCTTGCTCATTTAAAAAGACTAGCCCTCCATGTAGAGGGCTAATAGCCTTATTGTTAGCAAATTTAGTTGTCGGACGAGCATCTGGCGATGTCACGCCTTTAAGCGCTTTGCTCCCGACGTTAAATCCTAAAAACGCACTTACAGAACCCGCTCCCAACATTAGGGTTAACAAAATCAACGTTAGAAGTACAGTAGAATTTAGTTTCATTGCTGAAAAGTTATCACAGCTATATTGCTAGTCTAAGTAGGTGGGCTGAACTAAATAAAAATATGGCGATCGTCATTTGTCCTTAGTTCTATGTCCAGTATGCCTGACTTTTAACAACTGATGCGATCGGCACTAGCGACTTATGTTAATATTAGTCTCGATTATTGCAGTATTAAATTATTTAGTGTAGAAATTTGGTACATTATTTCTGATTACATACAAGTGGCAAAATTCTGCTATAATTGGTTTTCAACCCAGGGTTGGCCGAGCGGTTGAGGCAGCGAACTCATAATTCGCGCTAGGCAGGTTCAACTCCTGCACCCTGGATCTTATTAAGTCCTGAGTTCTGAGTATTCAGAGAAGGTGTTGTAAGTTTTTAATTGTCGGTGTCAATTAACTCTTCAGTTCCACCTTCCTTGTAAATCAAAGGTTCAGCACTCAGCACTGATCTCATCGTGACGGCTCAAACCGGAATTCGGTTCCAACTCTGAGTTGGCTGCCATTTAAACGAGGAGACGTGATTAATGAAGAATTGTAAGGATTTGGTAAATCCGGAGTGCGAATATAAGGATCGCTGCTCACCTGCTGGTATAAGGCATCGTGGTAAACAGCATTTACCAATTCAGCATCTCGCGCAATTTCATTTTCAGGAAAGGAATTCCTCAACAAAGAACCAGGTCCAAATATCAAGTTTATTTCACGCTTATAGGACTGATTGTTGTAGAAATCGCGATCGTTGTTAAAATAAGCTCTGTTAAATACATCACCCGGCGTTTCATAACTGGATGTGCGCGTCTGTGCTGCGGCAACAGCAGAAAAACTTATAGTCGCAAATAGTACGAACACACTACTGAATACTTTAAATTTTAAACTCACGACCGTAACTCCTCTATGGTTGAGTAAATTCTTAACTTATCTTTAATTTCAGAACTAGAGATGCTGTGACACATATAATCTGGCAAACTGGTCATTGGTCATTGGTCATTGGGAACCAGCATCAAGGTGGGGAAAAGCCGTAGTAGGTGAAAAGCTTTCATAAACAACAAAGGACAAATGACTACGGACTAATGACAAATATGAGTTCAATATTTGGTGTAACACAATTTTTAATTTTTTGTCATGACTTATCAAGCTGAAACCTTTACCCAGTCTAATTTATGGGCAACTACTGCTGATTTAAATGCTGTACGCCAACAATTACTAAACTTATTTTGCCAGGTGGCATATCAAGAGGGTGATTTTGTCCTCTCTTCTGGGCAGCGTAGTTCTTATTACATCAACGGCAAACAGGTGACTCTCCATCCGCTTGGCGCAGTGGCAATTGGTCGTATTCTTTTACCTCTACTCCCTTTAGATACCGAAGCTGTAGCTGGTTTAACATTGGGGGCAGATCCAATAGTCAGTGCTGTAAGTGTGGTTTCTGCCTATGAAAACCGCTCTCTCCCAGCGCTAATTGTTCGCAAAGAAGCTAAGGGTCATGGGACGATGGCTTATATTGAAGGTCCAACTTTACGTGAAGGTGCAAAAGTGGTGGTTCTAGAAGATGTCGTCACTACTGGACAGTCGGCAATGAAAGCAGTCGAGCGGTTGAGAGTTGCGGGTTATACTGTGAATACAGTAGTTTCACTTATAGACCGCCAACAAGGCGGATCTGAGTTTTACCAATCCATGAACTTGAAATTTGAAGCGGTGTTTAATATCACTGACATTCAGGCGCGGTATCGGGAATTGCGGAATGGATAATGTCCTACAGATCCCCGACTTCTCTAAGAAGTCGGGGATCTTTGTCTTTTCCTAACCACTAACCAATTCTTTATCCTTTGCCAAGAACTTTTCTAGTTCTGTTAGTGAGTCAGCGTCAACTTTGCTTTGCATGGGGCAGAATTTAGGACCGCACATTGAGCAAAACTCGGCGGTTTTGTAGATATCTGCTGGCAGAGCTTCGTCGTGATATTCTTTTGCTCTTTCAGGATCAAGTGATAATTCAAACTGACGGTTCCAGTCGAAGTTATAACGAGCGTGGGACAGTTCATCGTCTCTATCTCTTGCTCCTGGACGGTGTCTGGCAATATCGGCTGCATGAGCTGCAATCTTATAAGCAATCATACCATTCCGGACATCTTCAGCGTTTGGCAATCCCAAATGTTCTTTAGGTGTCACATAGCACAGCATCGCTGTTCCATACCAACC
>CAZZVG010000648.1:0-4564 GCA_964657295.1 Iningainema sp.
CAAACTCAAGTCAGCCCAATCCCAGTCCAAATTCAAGTCAAGTCCCCAGTACGTCAAATGCAAACAATGAAGGTAAATCTTGGCATGACAAAGCAATAGTAGGAGCAATAGCAACCATATTTGTAGGGCTTGTAACTGCAGGAGTTACTTGGTGGACGAGTGACCAGAACAGGAAGGCAGAACTAGAAAAAATAACGTCTGAAGAAAACAAGGATGCTCACCACAGACTTACAGAACATAAGCAAAAAGTTCAAGATAAACAAGGTCAGACAGGTATCAAATATTATACACATACACATAAACTCACATTAGTAAATCATTGTGATAAACTTGTAAAATTTGCAGTCAGCTACAAGGCTTTAGATGATGTAATCGAAACTAGAGGTTTGATGAATATTCCACCAAACTCAAAAACTTTTCCTTATCATTTTTCTGATACAAAGTATCGAGTGATATTTTTGCACGCCGAAATTGACCAGAATCCGCAGATCCAATGGAAAGGGGATGCCGGGTCTACTTTTAGAACCAAGCAAATTAGCGATAATGAATTTGAATATGTTGGCAAGGCTCCACCTGAAGTAACAACAGATTAAAGCAGAGAAAAAACAAATCCAGAAAAATTTTACTCACTTAAATTTAATGCTCCTACCCAAGAGAATAAAGGTTCAACAACTACTAGAACCTTTACTTGTGAAGGAAATAGCTTAAATTTAGAAAAAATTGATTTCCAATAGGTGCTATGATATAGCAAAAAACCTCGCACGGGATCACATGGACAGTGATAGACACATTTCTCCGTAAGCGGTACAGAATCTTAGAGTTTCTAGGGTGTGGTGCTTTCGGCGACACTTACTTAGCTGAAGACTTAGATTTGCCTAATAGACCTAGATGTGTTGTAAAACACCTCAGACCTAAAACATCTGAGCCAGAAGTTTTACTGGTTGCTAGGCGACTGTTTGAAAGTGAAGCAGAAGTTTTATACCGCTTAGGGAATACTAGCGACCAAATCCCCAGATTATTCGCCCATTTTGAAGAAGATGGTGAATTCTATTTAGTGCAGGAATTCATAGATGGGCATGACTTGTCGGCAGAAATTATTCCTGGTAAGCGATGGAGTGAAGGTGATGTCGTTCAACTGTTGCAACAGATTCTAGAAGTTTTGGCAGTGGTTCATCGGCAGAATATTATCCACCGGGATATTAAGCCTCGAAACTTGATGCGTAGACGCGAAGATGGCACAATTTTGCTGATTGACTTTGGAGCAGTTAAAGAAATTAAAGGTTTAGCGGCGAATACTCAAGGTGAAGTTACTCCAACTATTGTGATTGGCACCAATGGTTATATGCCAAATGAACAAGCTAATTCTAAGCCAAAACTCTGTAGTGATATCTATGCAGTGGGAGTGATTGGTATTCAAGCTTTGACAGGCAATTTACCTGAAAATTTCCAAGAAAACCCTACCACTGGAGAAATAATTTGGCAAAATCAGGCAAATGTAAGCCTTAGACTGGCTGCTGTTTTAACCAAAATGGTGCGTTCCAACTTTAACCAGCGATATCAATCAGCAGCAGAGGCGTTGCAAGCGCTCACACGAGCACGACCATTACTGTCATTACCAATTCCAGCACTACGACAATTGAGAGTTAACCAAAAAGCTTTAATTGGTGCTGGAGTCGGAGTGAGTGTGTTACTCGGAGTAGGATTGCTATTTATGAGTTTTTCTAGACAAGCCACTCCTGATTTAGGACAAACTGTAACTGAAACTGAATCGAGACAAGCCACCCCTGAGTCGAGACAAACGACTCCCGATTTGGGACCAACCGTAACTGAGTCGAAACAAGCCACTCCTGATTCCGGACAAAATGTAGCCGGAGTGCAATTGGTTTGCCCAGAAACACCTGTACCACCTCTACCGAGTACTCCAAGTTGGAAAACTGCTACAGCCAAGTTTTATGGTTTCCAAAATGTTCGACAACCAACAGGCAAAGGAATCATGACTTATCCCAATGTGAAGGCCGGATATAATCGATATGATGGAGAACTAAAAAATGGAAAGTTTAGCGGTTGTGGAACCTACACATTTGCAAATGGTGACCGCTATATAGGTCAGTTCGATGACAACAATTTTCAAGGTATAGGAAAATTTGTTTATAAAGAAGGTTGTCAGTATATAGGGGAATTCAAAAAAAACAAGTTTGATGGTCAAGGAACTTTTACACATAAAGACGGCTCACTTAACCGTGGAACTTGGCAGAAGGGAATATTGGAAGGAAACAATAGAATTAGTTGTTAGTAATTGTTAAGGCATACTAAACATCCAGGGCTGTTTCATTCTAAGATCGCAACCTACTAGCCTAGGAATAAATGTCTAGGCTAGTAGCTGAAGTCGGCTTAAATAAGTTGGCGCGAATAAATAGAAATATGTAAAGAAAAGTAAAGCTCATAGGTTTGATCGTAATAAGCGCAGAGAGCGCTTTAGCGCTTACTACAAACCTTTAATTTTTTACGCCGATTTACTTAAGCCGACTAGAACTTTGTTGAATGAGCGTCCGTTTCAACTAAATAACCCAAGTTGCGGGTTATCAAAATCCGGGTGCTTTTCATCCAGAAATTAGTGCGATCGCCAATGACAAATTGGCGGTTGCGTGTAGTACCACCACGATTTCCACCCAATCATCACTTTCAGTGTACTGAATGAGTTTAAGGTATTAATAATTATTAATTAGAGAAATGCAGTTTTCAGGATAAATGCAAAAATAAATGCTCCTAGCTTCAGTAAAAACCCCTCATACGTGACTGCATGAATCGATTTAGGGAATAGACTTGTAATCGCGCTAAACACAGTCTCAACGTAATGGCGAGTCGATTGTTTCATGTATTGATCCCAAGGCTCATCTTTACGCTTAGAGTTCTTTTTCCTCATCACTTTCAACACGATTTGACTCGTCTCGAAGAGGTCATCTTCCGCAGCGTAATCAGTGTATGCGGAGTCACTATAAACTTCACTTCCTGGCGGTAAATTTAACGGCAGTGCATTTAGGGATCGGACATCACTCGCACTACCAGGCAAAAATACAAACTCAACAGGGATACCACTTTTAGTTGTTAATAACTGAACTCTCACCCCATGAAAATAGCGTTTCTTTGATGCAATGTAACCTCTGTACTTTTCCGACTTAATTAATTTCACATGGAAGATTCGGATGTTATCGCACATTGTCACCGGGAAAGAGTCTCAAAGATATTCAGTACAATCACTAACTTCTTTTAGTATCATTCCCATTTGATGAAACAAATCGTTCATCAGCATTGATATTCCGTGTAATCGTCGATTGAAGCGTGATTTTTCCAACATTTTAGTTATCAAGTTATGGTCTTTCATATAACTGCAAGCCTTACTTTGATTACCATCAAAGAACATTGCCGCACAGACTGCCGTTGTGATAATTTCTGCATCGCTCATATCGCGACGGCAGTCATCGTCATGTCCTATCCCCTTCAACAAGTCATTGATGATAGCATAAACAGTAATTATTTCGTTTAGCATCTTCCCCTCCGTTTTGATTCCTGGAGGGAATTTTATTGACTTTTTGACACCAATGCGCGAATCAGAATTTATAACTAGCAACTTGGGTTAAATATCTATTTTTTGTGTCATTTTTCTTAAAAAACTAAAAACATGAGAGTATGGATGGTGTGTTAAGCACTGCTGCAATGCATAGAAGTTTGAAGTATTCGGCATGTTACAACACTCTAACAAGAATAGTACGCTTAACTTTGGTACCCAAAGTTAAGCGCTGCCCTCACTGCGTAGTCCACATTTAATTTAGTTGACTACTAATAGCCATAGCACTTTTAATAAGGAAATTGAATTGCAAGGCGTGGAAGCTGATTAACTTCGGTCAGCTTGGCTTTTGGACAAAATAAAAACAGATTGTTTTTGTAATACTTATTTATTCGCAAAGCAAAGGAAAATAAGCGTGATCCATACCATAAGTTTTACCTACTCTATCCTGCACCCTATGGGCGGAACACATGCCCATAGGGTGTTTTCGTAGGCTATACCGTATACCCTAAATGCTACCTATGCAAACATTAATTACTCTCTTCCCTATGTAAGATTACTTATCTTCTTTCTTCGTTTACTTCTCCTGACGGAGACGCTGCGCGAATGCGTCTTTGCGGTTCGTGAAATAGGTGTTCTTTTGGCGGGAAGGCACTAAGAAACCCCTAGTATATCCAGACAGCTACGCACCAACAGATTTTATGGAAAAGGTTAAAAAACAGTTTTACCACCTTTTACTTTCTTCGATTCTTCTAGCGTCTTCCTTCAGGTACTAACCTGCGATTAGTCGATTTGTGTCTTCGTTGTGTGTTGATATTTAGAGGAGTGAGAAATGAATCAAAAGTTATCTACAAAGCTGATATTAGTTTTCTTTAAAGCTTCTTTACTCGCTATGACGAGTTTAGTTATTTTTTTACAACCATCTTTAGCGCAACCGACACCAATCCCACCACCAACTTCATCACCAACCTCACCAGAACCAACCCCACCACCAACTTC
>CAZZVG010000649.1:0-4563 GCA_964657295.1 Iningainema sp.
GTGGGCAATTGAATTAGAGGCACAACAGCAAATCTCTAATATGCAGCAACCTCCAAAAAGTTATTACGAAAATGTTGATGAACAGTCTAAACCAGAACCGGAATTCTCCCGGTCTGCTACGGGATTTTTAGCTTGGCTTCAACAAAAAGCTGAGAAGTTAGGTAACACTTTTGAAGTGCGTTGGTGCTGTCAACAAAGTCTTTCTGGTAAAAAATCAACCGTAGCCGAAGTAATGAACTGGGTTGAGGAACTTGTAAAAATAGAACAACTTGAATGGGTGGATGATGAAAAGAAGAGTTTTCGGTTATTGAATGATTGATGGGAGCAAGAAAAATAAACCCTCCGCTCGTCACAGGGTAGGAGGTTTTTAGCTATCAAAATGCGAATAGTTCTAGTTATTTATTTCTTGCACTTCACGAGTACTCTTTTTCAATGCTCTACGCTTCTTTAGCATCCTCAATCCAATGAATAATGGTAGTCCTAATGCGATTCCTTGTGATGGGGAGAAGTCAAAGGGAACAGTAGCGGAAGCAGCTGTGAACTTAGTGCCATTTAAGTCTGTATTATAATATGCTTGATTATAGGATGACCCAGTATTCGTATATGACAATGCCGGATTTCCAATCCCATCTGAAAACAAGTTTCTCCCGTATGTGTCTCCCGTAGCATTAGAGTTAAAGGCGTAAAAATTCCATTTGCTAACGGCTCGGTTGACGACCTGAATCTGATTCTTTCCTAGGTTTGAATAATAATTTGGTTGGGAATAATAATTACTGCTGTTATCTAATGTGTATGTCCCGCTTACTCCATTTTCCTGAAAGGACAAAGAAGTAATGTCAAAAGTGTTATCCCCACTTCCTGTATAATTTAAAGTTCCACTACCACTGATAGTGGGGTTACTGGAGTCGCCATCTAGAGGTAATGAATAGTTGAAATTCCAAGAGAGTGCTTGTGCTTTGGGTGAGGCGACCATTAACGCTAATCCAGCTAAACTAGCAGCAAAACTTAAATGTTTTAAATTCATTGTTTTCTCAAGAAGCAAACAGCTTAGTGCCGTATTTTGTACAAAGGACAATAATTAAAATCATTCCTGTTCTAACACCGTAATACCACATACGGGGTATTGAAACAAAACTTTACTTTCCACCTCAGTAACTTAAATTGTCCCTATACCATTTATGGGGATTTTAAGAAAGCAATCATCTAATAATTCTTTGCAGCGTGTAGGGTCAGGTGCAGGGTGAAGTTGCAGGTATCGTGTAGGGTTGAAAACCTTACTGTACAAGGAAAGTGACGGGTGTGTAGGGTTGAGTAATAACTTATGGTGAAAGTTAAAAGAGTAGAAATAATAAGTTATTTAGTATGACCTATGTTTATGTGTAGATAAGAGTTGATTTTACCCGTCACACCCTACACTTTCCTTATATAGCAAGCATTTCACCCATCACTTGACCCGTAATCGCGATCCGTCACCCGACCCTACACTCAAGTTATTTGTCGTTGCTTTCAATATCTGAATAGAAATCGCATTCGTTAGCCCAATTATCTCTAGTTGTAAACTGATGCTCCTCAAAGAAAGTGTTAGGACAGGAACAGAATACTTCATAGGTTCCAGCAGCTATATTTTCGCTAATATGAACGCAATTATTGCAATGTAGGGATTTATCCTCATTTAATTTATTTAGTAATTCCTGGTACTTACCAACTTGAGAGCTATTAGGTATTGCCTCGATATCCAACATCAAGCACAATTTCAGATCTCGCAGAATAATATTTCTAATTACGGCATCGTCACCCTTACAATCTTTTAAAAGCTCAAGCAATCTAAGCAGTTGTACTCTAGAAAAGTATACGGGAACTATCCCAGGTCGGTTAGAATTTGGGGAAATTAGTTCTGACATTTCATTAATTATTTGTTGGTAATTGGATGCCGATCGGCAGTAAAATTATGCCCATTCAAGCAGGTGTACCGTTGAAAGATGCCTGCTTCAGTTTTCTTGGTACCATTACGTTTTTTGACTCCTGCCCCACACTGAGGACAAACGATATCAGGTATTGGTGGTGGTGTAGAAGATTGTATAGATGAGGGAGCGTCCTGGGGCAATGGGGTTACTTCATTAACACTTACATGAGTACTACTCAACTCCTCCTCAACTTTCCCAGGCGTAGATCCATGCTTTCTAGACGTTGACTAGCCATGACTAGATTCTCTTCAAGTACAGCTATTTTGGTTTCTAGTTCACTAATCTTGTCACGGCTAGACTGTTCTAGCTGATTAATCTTGTCGTGACTAGATTGTTCTCGATAATTAATCTTGTCATGGCTTGTCAATTGACTAGGCAGACTGTCAAGCCCCATTTCTAGGGCATTTTGGAGGGCAGTAGCAGTAAATTCAGTTAGGCTGAGTCGATTAGCTTGGCAGTATTGCTTGACCCTTTCTAGCAAGTCAATGTAGTTATCGAAGCGCAAAGAAAACTGAACTCTGGGTTTGTCTTTATCCATTCACCCACCTGACTAGTCACGACAAGATAGAGTTTAGCATGATAAAACGCTTGTATACAGGCGAATGATGGGACAATAGTCACGCATTGTCTAGCCTATGGCTAGAACATGGTTAACCACGGTTACCCACAGCTAGATCAAATTTTGTGGTCTATCTGGTGGTATTCTGAGTACAACAGAATCATGCTTCTGTCCTCGTCTGAGTGGTATTCTGAGTACAACAGAATCAATGTTTTCTTGTAGTCAGACCGAAAAACATCACCCATGTCCCCCATTGCCCTTGTTCAACCACATCGCGATCGCAAACAATTACAAGAGCTTTCCCCAACTGATGCCCAAGCCAAACTTATAACTATGTGGCTGCACAAAAAAGCCCCGTCGTCGGTCGCGGCGTACCAGAGATATATTACTAAGTTTTTTGCATCGGTAGCCAAGCCGTTAAAAGCGGTAACGTTAGAAGATTTATATGATTTCTCCACTCAATTATCTGAAGAGGAATTAGCACCTAATACCCAGAAGATTTATCTATCAGCAATCAAATCCCTGATAAGCTTTGCCCATAAAATTGGATTCATCCCCTTTAATGTTGGCAGTGCTATGAAATTGGAAAAAATCCCAGACAGACTAACCGAACGTCATTTATATAAAAAAGAAATACAAAGAATAATTGATGCAACTGAACAATTTCAATATCGATATCAAAAAGACAAGCAACGTGACTTATTAATAATAAAATTATTATATACTAGCGCTCTACGAGTTTCTGAATTGGTTAAGTTAACCTGGAAAGATTTTGAACCAAGGGGGAATGGAACTGGACAAATCAACGTCCTGGGAAAAGGTAATAAAAAGCGCTCTATACTTTTACCCCAATGGCTATGGGCGGAACTAATGGAGTTTCGTGCCGAGGCGACTGACAGTAACGCTGTCTTTACCAGTCGTGGTGGAGGTAGGGGGAAGGCTTTGGCTGGAGGACATTTAGATCGCAGTCAGATAAATAGAATTGTTGAGAAAGCGACACAACGGGCGGGTATTGATAAAAAGGTTAGTCCACACTGGCTGCGTCACGCGCATGCTACTCATGCTCTAAAAAGTGGTGCTGATATTGGGTTAGTGAAACAAACTTTGGGGCATGATAATGTGTCAACCACTAGCCGATATTTAGATGTTGTGCCAGACGATAGTAGTGCTATGCACATAAGCGCACTTTGACGATGATTTACATTATCGTTTCGTCGAGTATCATTTGTATAATTTGTCTATTTTCGGCTTGGAACTAGCTAAAATACTGTCTTTTATTAAGCATACATGACGCAATAATTTTTTGATTTTTTTGGGGATGGATTTTTTGAGTGTAAGTGTTGGTGTCAACAATACTCTTACATGCAGCACTGTTGATACCTGTCAACCTGCTAAAAGTAGATTGTACGTTGAAAATATCTACCATAAGATTTATTAAGCTTCAGAATTTTCTCATATTGAGTATGACGAAACTTGACCGCCAGAGCGCTGCCAAATTACAAGAATTCTTTGAAAAACGTCACAACGAACTACCTGATTTTAAGGTGCGAGTATGGCGCAATCGCATTGCCAACCATCCACCAAAATGCCTTTATCACAGCACATGTCCTTTAATACATTTTTGGCTAGAACATGAAAGTGTGAGTACTCTGACATCTTGCACCTTCTCAATAAGGGCTGGTGGGCAGTGCCCACCCTACGTACTCATAAGCTTTTTAGGCTTTGATTTTCGCAACAAGATAGTGGTGCAAGATATGAGTACTGAGAAATAATTGTGACGTAGATACTGGAACATCCCTCACGTCAAGGGGTAGTGTTACGGTAGCTGTCACTATTCGCAAAGTAGGCGGAAAAGTCTTACCCCATAAGAGTTTCAGCCTGTCATTTACCTGTCTACCACAAAGTCCTGGCGATCGCGCTTCCGAAGTCGGGGTAAATATAGCGAAGCTGTCACCAGGGGCAAGATAGCCTGAAAGCGTTGGTAGTTGTCGGTTAACCCATAAGATTGCCGTTTTTACGCGCTTATACTTCCAATTCACT
>CAZZVG010000650.1:0-4560 GCA_964657295.1 Iningainema sp.
GAGCGCTAAAGCGCAACTACAAACCTGTAAGACATCGCCGTAAATTTAAAAAGGGGAGACGGTGAGCATGTCACCACTCCCCCTGTCATGGTAAGACGCGTGGGTAGTTCTGATATTCGACGGTTATAGCACTGAAGGAACCGTATTGCTCGCTACCCGACTATTTTTAATCATCAATTCGTGCATTGGTAATCCCGGTGTCAAGGATCTCTTGTATGGTATCGGGGATCGACCAATTTACCTCACTAGTCTTGAAAACTTGAGCTGGGGGAACATTGAATTCAATTGTAGAGGTTTCCGGATTGCCTTTTGCAACTAACTTAGTTCCATCGACAATCTTATAGGCTATGGGAGCTATCAGTTCTTGTCCATCAGCAACCCCAGTCACCTTGAAATTACTTGGGATGTAAACGCCGTCACAATCCCATTCATCATCAGTCTCTTGACCATTTGGCAGAAGATAAAGATCATTGTCATATGTGGACTGAGATTTTTTGCTTTTCTCGCCGTAGACTATGAGTGTTGTCCCGGTTTCATTGCGGCACACTCCCTTACCCTTTCCGGTTTCCAAAATGTATTTTTGAAACTGTAAATTGGCAATTTTTAGGGCATTCTCTGGTGTTGCACCTTGTGTTTCTTTGTCCTGCAAGAGACTGTCTAAAGCTTGCGACACTTCAATGTAGTCGGGATTGTCGGCTAATTTTTTACCTGCCCATGAAGGTTGGGCAACCATTAAGTTGATCAAAAAAAGCAAGACTACAAGAGTCATTTGAAAGAGTTTCATGATTTTTCTCGTTATTTCAAAGTGAAGATTCTATGTGAACAGTCGTTTCCAAGTTTTAGTTTTGGATTTCCGTCGTTTTATGCTTCTCTTGACTCAGCAGGCAACAGATTCAAAATGTTCTTACTTAAAGCCAACAGACCACTACAGCATATAACTAAAGTGAGTACAGCCAAACCTGGATTTTCCAAAGTGTGACTCTCAACCAAAATGAAACTACCCAAGATAATCAGGATAAAGGGAACGAGTTGATTGCCATAGCGATTCAGGGCATTGGCAACAGCAGGCGTGCGAGTCAACTGGCTAGCAGCGAAGCACCAAACTCCCACTAATAAGAAGAACACTGTGAGGATAATCACAAGGCTTTCCCTGGTAGTGCTGGCAAACAACGGTGCATAGATGGCGATGTTATCTGCCCCGTTGGCAATTGTCACCGCCGCCATACTGTATATTTGGGGAGATAGAAAGTAAGTGAACCAACGGTTAACCGGCTGTTCTGTTTCTGTTTCTGGTTCTGTATCAGTGTCCTGATGTAGTAAGCGATAGAACCCAATCATCATCGGAGCAATACCTAGCAATCCAATCAAGGGTTGCGGTAGGATCGTGCTACCGAAGAAACCAGAAAGACTGACGATAATTAAGGCGGTGAAACCTAGATACTGACCAGCGATAATCTGCTTGTGGACATTTGTTTTCATCTGGGAGAAAATCAATGTCAGGATGACAAGATCGTCCATGTTGGTAGCAGTGAAGGTCGTTATCCCAAGGGGAATTGCTGTAGATAATTCGCTCATTTCTGTTTATCCTCAATTAGTAAGCATGTAGCAGTTAACATATGAAGTCAATTATGTCAATCTTCAGACTCAGGGTTAATCCTGATAAATCATGCCAGCCGATAGCTGGCGACTGTATTAGAGTTTGTCTTCAAGCGATGAAGAAATCGCTATTGGTGTTGGGGCTGTAAATTTCTCGTGAATATCATCAATTCCACGCTGCATTGAGCGGACAAGTTCTGGAGAACGGAACCTTTGCATCGCAAACCATCCACAAGTCACGACAAGATACATTAAGAACATGTAGGGAAACAGATTATAAGGGGCATTGGGAACTGGGAACATCGTACTGCCAGGAATTCCCACACTACCTACAACTGGGATCATCATGAAGCCAACCCCCAATACGCTGAACACGATATCTTGCGGACGGAGTTTTCTCATTCTGTACAGGTAAATCGGCGATGCGACAGAAATCAAGACATACACCGTTAAAAATCCGAAGCTAGAAATTGCTCCCAAATAACCCATACTATCGAAGAGTTTGATATGAAATAGGGACATCACCGCAGGGACGATAAATGTCATAAACGAACATATCGTGACTGCAACGTAGGGTGTTTTGTTGGATGAGTGTGCTGCACCCAGTTTGGAGTGGAACAACCCGTGACGTGCCATCATAAAGAACACTCTCGCCGCCGGATTGATACAGCCAAGTACGCAACCAAAGAAGCTAAACAAAGCACCAATGCTAACCAATCCTCCTAAAAATCCCAGCCCTACTTGTTGGGATAAGAAATTCAGAGGCTGTTCATTCGTGGTGATAGAGACTCCTGTGTCTCTAAAACCCAGTATTTCAATATACGTTGTTAAAATAAAGAATATACCAGCCAGAATCACGCTACCCATGACTGCTCTGGGGATAGTTCTCAATGGCTTTTTGGCTTCATCCCCTAAAGATGTAGCACTTTCAAAGCCAGAAAAGCCAAACAATGCCAGCACAAGTCCCGATGCCACACCTCCTGCATTTACACCGTGCAGCGTAAGTTGCGGCATATCCAACGCAAAACCCATGTGTGCCCAGATAATGAAGCACAAGACGCCAATTAATAAGACGGAGGCTCCCTCCATCCACAGCATTGCTATGGCTGAAAGCTGGACATCTTTGTAAGCTGCGTACCAAGCAATCCCCGCGCCGATCGCTAACAGCGTAATACTACTGGGATGGATGCCCAAACTACCAATCATGCTGGCACTGAAGTTGGCAAAACCGCATAACACTGACATCCCTGTAAACAGATACGCCAGCACCAAACTCCAGCCGCAAATAACACCTGCTGTGGGACCAAGTCCTTTAACAATATAGGAGTAAAGTGAACCAGGAGAAGCCGAACGACTAGCAAATTGGTTAATATTGATACTGACAAACACCAGTCCAATTAAACCGATGACAAAACTAAGCCAAGTGCCGTTTCCAGAAAGCGCAACTATTAAGCCGATGTTAGATGCCGCTATTGTTGTCGGTGCAATCACCGCAAAGGATTGAGCTAAGACTTCCCCAAAGGAAAGGCAGTTTGGCTTTAAGCCATGAACACTTTTTTTAACTTTAGTCATGATCACCGTGTCGAAATTGAAATGGTAAATGCCTTCATTAAGCACAACTTTACTTTACTGATCCTTATTGGTATAGGCAAATACTCTTTTTTGTCACCGTGATAGATTAAATTTATGACACATTAGTTTAAAGTTATATTTGGCACTTATTTTTGATTCATTTACGGCAGTTTAATTAATGCTAATGTTAGCATTAACCTTTTGCAATCTGAGTTACAGTGAATTGAAGGACACATGAATAGGAGAGTGATATTGACGACTAATGATCCCAGTGAAGAGCTATTGATAAAGTCAAAGGTGAGACAATTTTGTTGAGGCGAGCAGTTGCGATTCAATACACGCACCTATGTGCTGGAAATCTATCTTCGGTATGAATCTTGTTTTACCGTATAATCAATGAGGTAAGACAAGAGTGGTAAACAATAATCGCTCAGTCAAGGGTAAAGAGCTAAAATGACGTTAGAGCAATTGCGAATTTTTCTTGCAGTCGTAGAACATCTGCACTTTACCCGTGCGGCAGAGGCGCTTTACATCACTCAACCTGCTGTCAGTGCAGCGATCCAAAGTTTGGAGACAGAATACGGAGTGAGACTATTCCATCGGATAAGTCGTCAAATTGAAATCACCGAAGCTGGGATGTTGCTACACGTAGAAGCAAGGAAAATTATGGAACAAGTTACGTTAACCGAGCGAGGCTTGCGAGAATTAAATAATTTACAGCGAGGTGAGTTAAAGCTGGGATCGAGTCTTACTATTGGGAATTACTGGCTTCCTGATAAGATTAGTCAATTCAAGCTAAAGTATCCTGGCATATTTGTCAACTGTACCTTAGGTAATGCAGAAGAAATTGGCGAAGGAACCGCAACGGGACGATTTGATTTAGGCTTAGTGACAGGAGACATCAAACCCGCACTCAAAAGTTCTCTAGAACAAGAAGTTGTGGGACGAGATCGCCTACAAATTGTTGTAGGCAAATATCACCCTTGGTTTAAGCGCACAGAAATTTCCCCAGAGGAACTTGTCACAGTAGATTGGGTGATGCGCGAGTCTGGATCTGGGACGCAGCAAATATTTCTCCAAGCCCTCCAAGATTGGGGCATCGAACCACATCAATTAAACGTTGTTCTCGTCTTAAGCAGTAGCGAGATGGTGAAAGCCGTCGTTGAAAGCGGTGTTGGTGCTGCCGCAATTCCAGAATTAATGGTACTCAAAGAACTCAGGCTGTCTACACTCCACGCCATTCGGATTATAGATCATGATGGCACAAAACGGGAAATTGTTCAACCTGTTTGGAAGCTAAAACACCGACAGCGTTTTCAAACTCGACTAGCGATCGTCTTTGAACAGATGTTGAGTTACGAAGGGATGAAGTGCGAAAGTTAATCTTTATAA
>CAZZVG010000651.1:0-4560 GCA_964657295.1 Iningainema sp.
TTTTACTGAAACATTTTCAGTTTTGATATCTTTACCATGCCGCAAGATTTCATTAACTATCTCACGGTATCTTTTTAGGTGTATGCCCTTCAACGGAGAAACGCCATATGCATAATGCCAGAAACCGCATCTATCTATAATTAGGAACGTTATCTGAGAGCGTATTTTTGCGTAGGCAGACAACTACCAAGTTCAACAATATATCTACAAATCTTTACTGTAACTTCATTTGCAGGAAACACAGTTTTTAGATTTATACACGACAATATATAGTGATTGCACTACCTTTTAAAGAAACATACCTTGTTAGTATGCGCAAGGTAATGCTTTTTCTGTTACCAAGTGAAAGCATGGAAACATAGAAAGCCGACACTATCAGGGTGACTTAGCCAGGAAAAGAAAAAACAGATAATGCGTATTCTGATTTATTCCTATAACTACGATCCAGAACCAATTGGAATCGCTCCATTAATGACTGAACTAGCCGAAGGACTGGTGGCACGAAGTCATGAAGTGCGGGTTATTACAGGTATGCCCAACTATCCTCAGCGCCAGATTTACGACTCTTATCGCGGCAAGTGGTACGTTACAGAACAAAAAAATGGCGTTACCGTTCAGCGCAGCTATCTGCGGATCAAGTCTCAACCCAACTTGATAGATCGGCTAATACTGGAGTTAAGTTTCGTTTTCATAAGCTTACCACAGGCTCTCAACGGACCGCGACCGGATGTGATTTTACTCACAGTGCCACCGTTACTCGTATCCATCCCGGCAGCTATCCTCGGTCGCTTGTACAACTGCCCGGTGGTGCTGAACGTCCAAGATATCCTTCCAGAAGCTGCTGTGAGTGTTGGGCTAATTAAAAATAAATTTATTATCCGTGTTTTTGAAGCTTTAGAAAAGTTTGCCTACCATAGTGCGAAGAGTATCAGTGTGATTGCGGATGGGTTTGTAAAAAACTTAATCCAAAAAGGAGTGCCATCTGAAAAAATGGTTTGTATTCCCAATTGGGTAGATGTGAATTTTATCAGCCCTCAGCCTCGTGAGCACAATAATTTTCGTTCAACCTATCAATTAGAAGGAAAATTTGTCGTACTATACTCCGGGAACATCGCCCTTACCCAAGGTTTAGAAACTGTGATCAAAGCCGCAGCAAAATTAAGTCATATTCCAGAAATAGTGTTTGCGATCGCAGGCGAGATAAAAGCATTAGAAAGTTTGCGCTTGGATTGTATTGCGTGTGGAGCAACAAACGTTTTACTTGTACCATTACAGCCGCGAGAAAAACTCCCCTCAATGCTGGCGGCAGCAGATGTGGGTTTGGTAGTGCAAAAGCACAATGTGGTAAACTTTAATATGCCTTCTAAAATCCCCCTGTTGTTAGCTAGCGGTCGTCCAATAGTCGGAAGTGTTCCTGCTACTGGCACTGCGGCAAGCGCAATTAAAAAAAGTGGTGGCGGTATTGTTGTCCCACCTGAGTCACCATCCGAGTTAGCCGCAGCAATATTGGATTTATATCACAATCCCGCTTATGCCGCGAAGTTAGGGAATGTGGGAAGAAAGTATGCCGTCGAACGCTATTCGTTTGAGAGTGCGATCGCCCAGTATGAAGCCCTGTTTTCTCAAGTCACTGCTCAATCCGCATCAACTGAGAGTGTATTGGAAATTAGTTCAGAAAATACAGTTTTAGAGAGATTTTGACATCAACGACGTAACACCACAAGTGTTTTAGAAGGCGATGGAACAAATGACTGTTCAGTGTGGACTAGTGAATAGTGACTAGTGGCGAATGATTCATATGCAGTTCCAGCTTGCTAAAAATCGGCGTAAGGTATACTGGGCAAAAGGATTATTGTGCAGTTTGACGATCGCTGTGGGTTGGGGTACGGGATTGCCCTCTACTTTAGCCGCTGAAACAGTAACGATCCGCCTTGGGCCATTTCAACAGTCAGTCGCGATCTCGGACTTAGAAAAATTTGCCAAAACTGGGAGATTGCCTGAAAAACTGCAAATCTTTTCACCCATGCTGACGCCACAAATACGAGCATTACTGACAAGGCGGTTGGCAGTCAATCCTAAGATTGCAGACAAATTCATGAGTCAATTCTTCCGTTCGCCATCGGGTAACCAATTAATTACATCCTTGGGAGTTGCCTTACCAAACAGCACGGTGGAAAGCCTCCAAGCAACTCTCAACCTCGCCCTGCGGCAGGTAAATGGTTTGAGTCCATTGAGTTTTTTACGCGCTTACCCGCAGGAGAATGTCACTGTAGATGCGACTAAAGCGATTGGTTTAGCCGTCGAATTCAATGCCAATCATCTACAAAGCGAAGCCCTGGGGATTTTGCTAGCACGAGAGTTATCAGCAGATAATCATAAACTCTTTCAACCTGCTTTTGACCCAGCTGCTTTGGGCACTCAAACAGTTGAGCAGCAAACACTCTTTCTTCACGACAGAAGACGCGATCGCGTTATTCCGGTAGATATGTATTGGAGTCAAGGTAAAGCCCAAGATCCCTTAGTTGTCATCTCTCATGGTTTTGGTGCCAACCGTAAATTTTTTCGCTATCTAGCGCTTCATCTCGCTTCCAGAGGTATTACTGTCGCTGCAATTGAACATCCTGGTAGTAACGATGTCGCTGTGAGTAGATCCTCGCATAAAGCCAGCTTGTCACAGTTATTAAAAGCTAGGGAATTTATTGACCGACCTAAAGATGTTAGCTTTTTACTTAATCAACTGGCGAGACTTAACACTCAACCCGGACAACTTCAAGGAAAATTAAACACAGAGAATGTGACTGTTATTGGTCATTCCTTGGGTGGTTACACTGCTTTGGCTTTGGTGGGAGGAGAGTTAAATTTAAGCAAATTACGGCAATTCTGTAAAGATTCTCTCTCTATAGGCGAATCTCCAGGAGATTGGTTGCAGTGTACCGCAGCTTCTTTGCCAGACAATAAATTACAGTTGAAAGATGAACGAGTGAAGAGTGCGATCGCTCTCAACCCCCTCGTTGGTGAACTTTTTGGGGATAAAGGTCTTACACAAGTGACCAAACCAGTTTTAATCTTAAGTGGAACTGAAGATGCCCTCACTCCAGCACTAAGGCATCAAATAGAACCTTTTACCCAACTGCGAGGACCTAAGTATTTGTTAACTGCCATTGGTGGCACTCACTTAAGTATCAGCGATTCGGAGTATCCCGTAACTGAAGCTACCACCATCGTCCAAGAACGGCGTGGCGAAGAAACCAAATCCCTGCGCCAATTAATTCGCGGTGTGAGTTTGGCATTTATTAAACAACAGACACCAGAAGCAAAAATTTACCAACCTTTCCTAACGCCAGCCTACGCCCAATCTCTCTCTACACCCCAAATGCCGTTGCGTCTTGTTTCCGACTTACCAGCAAGTATAAAATTTTTGCTGGAATTTGCAGAAAAGTAAGTAACCAATCATAATAATTAGGGCTAAGTCTGATAGTTAATGGCTAAGGACAGTCTTGCTTGTTACCGCTACTTATGATATGAAAATTACACATTGTAGAGATTAGACTGAAGGTAGGACAAGGCAATACCGCGTCCTTTAAAGTAAATTCCTTTAAAAGCTGGATAGGGAGCATACATGGAGCCAATTATTGCTATAGTCTTAGTACTCATAGGCTATGCGTTAGGATCTGCAAAACTTATTAATCAAGGGAATGAAGCCTTAGTAGAACGCTTGGGGCAATACCATCGCAAACTTAACCCAGGCCTCAACTTCATTGTTCCCTTAATCGATCAAATTGTGATGGAGGATACAACACGAGAACAGGTTTTAGATATTAAGCCTCAGAATGGTATCACCAGAGATAACATCTTCTTGGAAGTCGATGGTGTCGTCTACTGGCGGCTCAAAGATATCAAGAAAAGCTTTTACGAAATTGACGATCTCCAGCAGGCGCTGACAAACTTAACAGCAACGACACTTCGGGAAGTTGTCGCCCGGAACACCTTGGAAGAAATCAATGCCGCGAGATCTGAGGTGAACAGATCCCTCTTAGATGAGTTAAATCTTCAAACAACAGAGTGGGGAGTTCAAATTATGCGGGTAGATATTCAGAGCATTACACCACCTGAGAGTGTCAGGAAGTCGATGGAAGAGCAACGGGCATCTGAAATCAAAAGCCGCGCGGCGATAACAGAAGCAGAGGGAGAGCGACAAGCTGCGATTTTGAAAGCAGAAGGAACGAAAAGCTCTATGAAGATTATTTCTGAAGCCTTACGTACCATTCCCGACAGTCAGGAAGTTTTGCGATTTCTCGAGAATCAAGAACAAATTAACGCTAGCTACAAACTGAGTGAGAGCAGAAATGCTAAAGTTGTCTTTGTAGACGCAAACGCGAGAAAATCCCCAGAAATGATTAACCGTATCTCTCTTGGGGAAGCACGTCACGAAATTAGTCATGCTCATGAAGACGAGGAACAAGTTTAATATAAAGGCAGGACTGATGGAAACTGCCGGAAAAGTGCATCGGCAACCAGGCAAACATCACGCATCTCCTTAACATCGTGAATTCGGAGAAT
>CAZZVG010000652.1:0-2244 GCA_964657295.1 Iningainema sp.
CTGGACTCAAGTGAAGAATGTTGATGATTTGAGACACATGTTAAACCTATAAGCTATTAGATGTTAATTATATAAAGGTTTAATACTATTAGATGTACTGAATGAATCCAAGCAGAGATTATGACCAAGGGGCGAGGGACGGTAATCAGGACCTACCTCCTGCTAAGCCTGACAATCCTGAGTATATGGAGGGATATGAGGAAGGATTGGGATTAGCAGACGCAGGTGTCCCATACTTTCCTCTTTATCGGGAAGATGATACTAATGGGAAGCGATCGCATCCCGACTACGAGCAAATCTCAGCTTATATTCGTAAAGAGACGCACCGTGCCGTGAAGCTAGCTTTGCTTGAAGATGGAGGGGAAGATTTCTCAGATTTGGTTGAAAAGCAACTGCAGCAGTGGCTGAAGCATTGCTCTAACCAAGGTTGAGCCAGCGCATACAAACTCTGTTCTTGATAAAATCTACCCAAGCCAGTAAAAGCCCAAATTAAATTTTCATCACTGACTGCAGCACTCAAATTCTGTGCTACCTCTGCTAAATGGGGGATAACATCTTTCACTGACTGAATGAAGTCCTGAGTTGGTGATTCAGGAATACCTTTAGCGATCGCCACCATTGTTTCTGCAAAAGCGCGTTTCAAATCATCAGCAAGTTCTAATCCTGCTAACTTAACTTTCAAAAACTCTCGAATTAAAGTATGAATTTTATAGCAACCATTTTTATCCTCCACCCACTGAATTAAATAGCGATCGTATAGTTGTTCGTTTGCTGTTTCCACATCTGACGCAGCCCAATTAAGCAATAAACTAGCAGACTCCACCCATTCCCAAGCAAAAATATTTGGTGCGAACAAGCTTAACAACACAGCAACACGCTGCGTCATTTCATCCAGTTCCAACCAACTTAATTCAAATGCTGCTAAAACGCCTCGCTGTGCGGTACTCAGAGAAAGTTGCAATTGCTGTTGATTGATAGCTTCATCTTCTAGTCGTTGCTCTTTCAACCGTTGCAACATTTTTGCTAAAGTGTAGTTGGGAGGTTTTTTCGCTACATACCGTCCCACCAACTCCAAACCCAAAGGGAGATAACCTAACCATTCACACAACTGTTTTGCTACAACTTCATCCTTTTGTACCCGCTTAGAACCCACTAACTTTGTCAATAATTCCAAAGCGAATTCTAGTGAAAGTACATCTAAGGATATTTCTTCAATATTCGAGTCTAAGTTGCGCGATCGCGTTGTCATCAAAACGCGGAAACGGTTCCCCTTTGGTAGAAACTCTCGACAATTCCCCAAATCCGTGACATCATCTAAGACAACCAATACCAGTCCTTCTGGTGGTAGCCAACGGTGCAAGCACCAAGCTACTTGTTCAGTAAGACTTAGCAGCCTTCCGCTGAAATCCTTCTGTGGTACTTCCAGATTCATGTGAAGCTGGGCAAACTGTACAATATCAGCACCTAAATTTGATTCTCTAGCACTCAACCAACAAATACCACCAGGATAATCAGCTTCATGTTGACGTGCATATTGCGTTGCTAATTCAGTTTTCCCAACACCACCCATACCAGCAACAGCAGTCAGTGCTACTATACCTGGTCTAAGCAACTTCTCACGTAGTATATTTAGTTCATATTGTCGCCCTACAAAGTTAGCAGAACCTTGAAACCGAAGATTATTTGGCGGATTTAACTGTTGTTTGGGCAAATAAATTGAATTTATTTGGGTCTGGATATTAACCTTAGGGTTCGATCCCTGAGGCAAATTCACAACCTTGTCAATTTTGTTTGTATAACTTTGTCTATTAATTAATATCCTAATTCATTACCACATCACTTTTGTACCAAATTCCGCAATCTTAAGCCAAAAACTTATTACTTCATGAAGAACACAGTTAAGTATCCCCATAAATCCTAAATTTAAGAGATTTGAGCTATACATCAAAGAAGAGAGTTTCACCACGCGCCAAAAAATCTCTCCCGAACTGTTCATCAATAAAATATCTGCTTTGTCTGTTGATTAAATTAAAATCACGCTCTTCCCCATTTATCATATGGGATATATCTGAGCACACCTTTTCGATTATCTAGATAATACCCTACCAAATCAACTTTAGTCAACTAGCTCAGCTAAAAAAACACGAATTTTTTGGGCAAATCTCTAAACGTTCACGAGATAGGGTCTGCTGAAAGTGACAAAACAATTCCAAATTTGGTTCAGCTTCACTGTAGCGTCCTTGG
>CAZZVG010000652.1:2344-4543 GCA_964657295.1 Iningainema sp.
CTGAAAGTGACAAAACAATTCCAAATTTGGTTCAGCTTCACTGTAGCGTCCTTGGAAATTGTAGAGTCCAGCAAGGTTGTTGTAACTGGTGGCGACATCCGGATGTTCTTCTGCCAGTAGACGTTGCGGTTTCTCCAAAAGCTGTGTTAAAAGCCAGAGTTGCGATCGCGCTTGCAGTCAAAAATGGTTCCATATCCTACCTCATGAAGAGCGACATCTTATCTACTTACTACCACACATTGAGTAGAATCAATTCCGCAATCTTAAGCCAAAAACTTATCACCTGATGAAGAACACAGTAAAGTGTTTCCATAAGTTCTAAATTTAGAAGATTTCAGCAGTTCACCAAATCAGAGAGTTTCACCAAACCGAGACAAAATCTCTCTCGAACTGCTCATCAATAAAATATTTGCTCTGCTTCTTGATTAACTTAAAATCACGCTCTTTCCAACTTCTCCTAGTGGATATATCTGAGCGCACCTTCTCCATTATTTAGATAATATCCTACAAAATAAACTTTAGTCAACTAGCTCAGCTAAAAAACTACGAATTACATCGGCAAATCTCTAAATTTCCACAAATGGCGATTAAGTGATACCAATTCGTAATTTGTGAAATTCGGGTTTTCGGGTCTAAATCTGCTGCTAGATTTTAGAGAAAACGCCAGAGTTAGTAAATCAGTATATGCAGGAGTTTTTAGAGCTTTAAGCTATGGGCTGGGTTAAAAGTACCCTTGTCACGCATCACCGGAAAAATTAGGGTGACTGACCATCAATAACATTTAAAAAATCAACAGCCGTGATAATCGGGCAAGAAAAATTATCTTTTAGAGTGAGTAAATCGCGATCGCCCGTCACGAGATAATCAGCCTCACTGACCACAGCCAGAAGTAAAAAAGGCGCATCAAACGGGTCACGACATTCAGGAATTATCGGCAAGCGATCGGGCATCGCTACAGCCTCACAAAAGAGTATATAATCCGATAGTAAATCTTCTTGCTCAGTTGGCGTGAGCTTAAACTTTGGATAAGCCAGGACTCGGATTAACTCTGTTGTTGTCCCTTTAGAAACTAGGGGAGTGAAGCGATCATCCTGCCATGACAAACGAAGCCTAGATACTCTGCCTCCAAATATCAGCGCTGAGACTACGAGATTAGTATCAATTACAACACGCAGACAACCCATTACGACTGACGCACCCAAGCTACCGCATCAGCCACATCCTGCTCACTCAGCCCTAAATCCGCCAGCTTAGATCGAACCGCGTCAGCCCGGTGAATTTTTACAGGAGTCAGAATAATTTGCCCACCCTCCACCTTTACCTCAAAATACTCCGCCTCCCCGATTTCACGGGTAATACTTTTAGGCAACGTTAGTTGATTCTTAGAAGTTAATTTGGCGAGCATGACTTGCCTCCTAGCCTTTACCTTAATGTAAGGATTCCTTACTTGAGTATATCGCACTTTGGGCTCTCGGAAAGTGCGATCGCACTGTCCACTCTGCGTGGCTGACGTAAATATTGCGTTGCTAATTCAGTTTTCCCAACTCCACCCATACCAGCAACAGCAGAAATTGCTACTGTACCTGGTCGAAGCAACTTATCACGCAACACGGTTAGTTCATGCTGTCGTCCCACAAAGTTAGCAGAACCTTTAAAAACAACATTATTTGGGGGATTTAACTTTGTCCGTTCCCGTTCGGACGATAGAGCTAGAGCTATACTGAATAAACTTGCGGCGATTGAGGCTATGAATTTTTTTCATAGTATTTTGTAACAAATGATACTATAGACTAGCTCTATTTTCTCATATTTTAACTTAATCGCATTAGACATCTCCAGAAATTAATTGTGCGTTGTCTACAACCATTGTAGAGACGCGATCGGTCGCGTCTCTACATTGTTTTTCGGAGATGTCTACTGTTTGCTGTCTTAATTTAATTGGAGTGTGCATTCTAAAATGAATTTTTGATTAATCTGGGAATAAGGTTGAATTTGCAAGGCGTTGCGAAAAGCTTTGATGGCTTCAACATAATTTCCCATAGCGGCATAACACAAGCCCATACCATGAAGTGCGCCAAAATGTACTGGATTCAGCTGGACGACCTTCTGACAGTCCAAAAGCGACTTTTGATGCTCACCGATTAAGTAGTAAAGAAAAGCACGGCGATTCCAAGCTTCCGCAAAATCTGGTTGAGTGCT
>CAZZVG010000653.1:0-4532 GCA_964657295.1 Iningainema sp.
TGAGCCTGTAGAGTATGAGTACTATGAGGAAGAGCCAGAGGCAGAGAGTTACCAAAATCTGTATCAAGAACAAAATGCCCAACCTGCGCCGCAAGAACCCGCAACTCAAAATCGACGTTGGCGCGAAACCATGCATACAATGGAAAACGAAGTAGCAACTGGACCTAAGCCTATGAGTAATGTTATTGGGATGCCAAACGCAGTGAATGGGATTTCCGAAGTCCTGGTGATTGAGCCTCGGACATTTGAAGAAATGCCTCAAGCCATTCAAGCATTGCGAGAGCGCAAGTCAATAGTATTAAATTTAACAATAATGGACCCAGATCAAGCGCAGCGGGCAGTAGATTTTGTGGCAGGTGGTACTTACGCACTTGATGGACATCAAGAGCGGATTGGAGAGAGTATATTTTTGTTTACACCAAGCTGCGTGCAAGTAAGCACCCAGACAGGAGTTATTCATGAAGTGCCGCAACCGCCAGTACGTCCCTCACGTACGACCGGTGCAAATCCAGCATGGGGTCAAGAAGCTAACCGGATGGCACAATAGTGTAGGAATTATAGATTTGGGATTTTAGATTTGAGATTTGATCTAAGATCTAAAATTAAATAGAGGATATTGACTTGTCTGTCAAATTTGGCTTAATTGGTGGCGGGGTTATGGGAGAAGCGCTGTTATCCCGCCTTATTGCTCAAAAAATATATATTGCATCAGAAACGCTCGTGAGTGAACCAGAGTCCTCACGACAGAGTTATTTGGAGGAGAAATACGGTGTCTCTGTAACGGGGGACAATCGTTTGGTTTTCTCTCAAGCAACGGAAGTGGTTTTTTTGGCAGTAAAATCTCAGATATTTAGTGCGATCGCTCAAGAATTAGCAGAAGTTATAGATACAGCCAAACCCCTCGTGATTTCGATTTTGGCAGGTGTGCCGATAAGTCAGCTAGAATCAGCTTTTCCAAACATACCAGTGATTCGGGCAATGCCCAACACGCCCCTGACTGTAGGCGCGGGAATAACCGCAATCTGTATGGGTGCCTATACAAAACCAAACCATCAACTTTCAGCACGGCAAATCTTTTCAGCCGTAGGAGAAGTTGTAGAAGTTCCAGAATCGCTGATGGATGCAGTAACAGGATTATCAGGATCCGGGCCAGGTTATGTGGCACTATTTGTCGAAGCACTTGCAGATGGCGGAGTCGCAGCAGGTTTACCAAGGGCGATCGCCTATCAACTGGCATTACAAACCGTACAGGGAACAGCCAAGTTGCTTCAAGAAACAAAAATACATCCAGCAGAACTCAAAGATCGCGTAACCAGCCCTGGCGGCACAACAATCGCTGGCATAGCTCAATTAGAAACAGCTGGCTTTCGCTCAGCTATAATTGAAGCAGTCAAAGCAGCAACGCTCAGATCCCAAGAATTGGGAAAATAATCTTTTGTCATTGGTAAGAATTATTGCTGAATGTCCCTATATATTGCTGCATAGTGTCAAAATTCACTATAAATACCTTAAAAGTATTTATTTGTGGTGTAGGGACGGGGTGATTCTGAATGAACCCAAATTCGGGATTGAAATAACATAGTAAACAGTCCGGTTGCAATTGTGATTGAGTGAATTATCCTGCCCTGTCTTCAGAACTTGACCCCAGTTCGATATTTCCTTTTGAACTGGATCGGTTTCAGCTAGATGCGATCGCTTCTCTAAATGCTGGAAAATCTGTAGTCGTCTGTGCGCCCACTGGTTCGGGAAAAACATTAGTGGGTGAATATGCGATATTTCGAGCTTTGGCACGCCGAAAAAGAGTGTTTTACACAACTCCTTTGAAGGCGCTTTCAAATCAGAAACTGCGTGACTTTCGCGAAAAATTCGGCTTCGACCTTGTAGGATTATTAACAGGAGATGCCAACATCAACCGGGACGCACCAATATTGGTGATGACTACAGAGATTTTCCGGAACATGCTTTATGGCACTCCTATCGGACAAATTGGCATTTCGTTGACGGACGTTGACGCAGTGGTACTGGATGAATGCCACTACATGAACGATCGCCAACGAGGGACGGTTTGGGAAGAATCAGTAATCTACTGCCCAAAAGAAGTTCAACTTGTCGCCCTTTCGGCAACAGTTGCCAATAGCGATGAACTCACCAACTGGTTAACTCAAGTCCACGGGCCAACGGATTTGATTTACTCGGATTTTCGTCCAGTTCCATTAGAATTTCACTTTGGCAATACCAAAGGGCTATTTCCCCTACTAAATGATGACAAAACTCACGCCAATCCTCGTTTACTGAAAAAGAAAGCGAAGGGAGAAAAAAGGGGTAAAAATGGTAGGCCCGAAGCCCCGAACACTGTCTACCTTCTGAATCAACTTCAGCAACGGGATATGCTACCTGCAATTTACTTTATCTTCAGCCGTAGGGGATGTGATAAAGCAGTCGGAGACGTGGGCGACTTGTGGTTGGTAGATCCTGACGAAGCATATCAGTTGCGCGTACTTATCGACGAATTCTTAAGCCGCAATCCCGATGCGGGACGTTCCGGACACATTGCACCATTGTACCGAGGCATTGCCGCCCACCACGCAGGCATTTTACCTGCATGGAAAGTGTTGGTAGAAGAACTGTTTCAGCGCGGACTGATCAAAGTCGTCTTTGCCACTGAGACACTGGCAGCAGGAATTAACATGCCCGCCCGGACAACGGTTATCTCCACCCTGTCCAAGCGAACCGACACCGGACATCGCCTGTTGAACGCTTCGGAGTTCCTACAAATGGCGGGAAGGGCCGGTCGTCGTGGGATGGATGAACGAGGTCATGTGGTGACGCTACAAACTCCCTTTGAAGGCGTTAAAGAAGCAGCTTATTTAGCCACATCCAAAGCAAATCCCTTGGTAAGTCAGTTTACACCTAGTTATGGGATGGTGCTGAATTTACTACAGACTCACACTCTAGACCAAACTAGGGAGCTGGTAGAAAGAAGTTTTGGGCGGTACTTAGGAACTTTACACCTCCAACCGCAGTATGAGGAGATTGCCCAGGTACAAGCACAATTATCCCAGTTACAAGCACAAGTTGCTGCCATTGATGACGATGAACTGGCTTATTATGAGAAGCTAAGGCAACGCCTGCGCGTGGAACAAAAGCTCTTGAGAACCTTGCAGGAACAAGCACAGGAACTCAGACGAGAAGAACTGGGAATGATGTTGGATTTTGCCGTATCGGGAACTTTGTTAAGTCTTAAGGGCAAAAACATTAAAGTCCCAGTACCGATCACAGCAGTGTTAGTAGGGAAAACACCAGGTATTGGTGAGTCGGCTTATTTAGTCTGCTTGGGGCAAGATAATCGCTGGTATGTAGCTTCTAGCGTTGATGTCATGGATTTGTATGCAGAATTACCACGCCTTAATGTGCCTCCTGATGTACTGCCACCATCAGAGATGCCTTTAATACCAGGGCATTCACATCCTAGTCATCGGGAAACAGTGGCTCTTGCCCAACAAATTGTCATTCCAGATGAGTCTTTGCACATCCCACCAGAAGTTGCAGAACAACTCACTCATGTAGCCACCCTACAAGAACAGTTAGAAGCTCATCCCTTGTATCAACTCGGTAATTCTAATACGGTTTTGAAACGCAAAGCACAGATCGTCGAACTAGAAGCCGAAATCCAACACTTACAATCACATGTAGATCAACAGTCTCAAAGTCACTGGCAAGAGTTTCTTAATCTCATTGAAATTTTGCAACGCTTTGAATGTCTGGATAACTTACTTCCAACACGATTAGGGGAAATTGTTGCCGCACTTCGAGGGGAGAATGAATTGTGGCTGGGTTTAGCAATAGCTAGCGGTGAGTTAGACAATTTAGGCCCCCATCATTTAGCAGCAGCAATTGCCGCTTTGGTGACAGAAACCCCTCGTCCAGACAGTGGAGTTAACTTCGACCTCAGTGATGAAGTCGCAGAAGCATTATCAAGATTACGACCAATCCGCCGCAAAATGTTCCAACTGCAACATAAATATAATGTAGCTTTGCCTATGTGGCTGGAATTTGAGTTAATTGCCTTGGTGGAAAAGTGGGCGTTAGGTATGGAATGGGTAGAACTCTGCGACAATACAAGTTTGGATGAAGGGGATGTCGTGCGAATTCTACGTCGGACTTTGGATTTATTATCGCAAATCCCCCACGTCCCTAACTTACCACAATCCCTGGTTAACAACACTTATCGCGCCATACAACTGGTTGATAGATTCCCTGTCAATGAAGTAGTGGAGTGAGGAGCGTGACTCTGTCCTTCTCCATGTTCCCTCACTGCTCACTCCCAGACGAACGACTCCCTTTGTGATTCAGCCGATTTAGACACTTAAAAACTAGCAGATCAAGTTAATAAGTGTAAATTTATACGATTTAGAATTTTTAGAGTCGTTATACTCATTTCAGGTTCTACCTGGGAATTTCTTAGAAGTGGCATCGCCACTTCTTTTTTTTGGAGAGATAGCATAGTTAAAGCTAGTACAACAAGGCAAAAG
>CAZZVG010000654.1:0-4531 GCA_964657295.1 Iningainema sp.
CTAGACGAAGCATTCGAGCAACTGCGAACAAAACATGACATACAAAGTTGAAATTTCGCCGACTGCGGTTGCTGATATCGAACAAATCTTTCTCTGGATGCGGGATTCTGCTCTTGATAAAGCCCATCAATGGGTAAGAGGGTGCTACGAAATTCTGCTGACACTGGAAAAATTCCCTAACCGTTGTTCCATGTCACCGGAAAGCGAGTACATGGGTATGGAAATACGGCAGCTACTCTACAAAAAGCAATTTCGCATTTTGTTCACTGTTAGTGAGACTTCAGAGGAAGACGGAGGGATTGTTCGCATTCACCGAGTTCGTCATAGCTCACAAGAAAGGTTACGTCATCCCGAACAACTATTAGATGATGACGATGAGTAAATTAATATGGACTTGCACAAGCATAAGAATTGATGAAAGAATTAGGCGGCGAGTAAATATTGGAGTATTCTCGCTCTGACAATAACTCAAGAGGAAATCTGTGAAAGTTTTAGTTATCGGTAATGGCGGGCGGGAACATACTCTGGCTTGGAAACTGCTACAATCAAAACAAATTGAGCAAGTTGTGTGTGTGCCTGGAAATGGCGGTACGGCAGGTAGTAAAAATTGTCACAACCTGTCCTTAGCAGTGGATGATTTTGAAAACATCAGTAAATATGCTAATAATCAAAGCATTTCTCTCGTCGTAGTGGGTCCAGAAGTGCCACTAGCAAAAGGAATTGCAGATTACTTCAACTCGCAAGGTTTGATGGTTTTTGGTCCTACTAGGGCGGGAGCGCAGATTGAGGCAAGTAAAGCATGGGCAAAAGCCTTAATGCAGGAAGCAGGTATTCCGACAGCGAAAGCTGCGGTATTTACGGAGGCAAAGGCGGCAAAATCTTATGTGAAAGCACAAGGGGCACCCATTGTTGTCAAAGCTGATGGGTTAGCAGCAGGTAAGGGTGTCACAGTCGCCGAAACAGTGGCACAGGCACAAGCGGCAATTGAAGCAATTTTTCAAGGACAGTTTGGTAGTGCTGGAAAATTTGTTGTGATTGAAGAATGTTTGGTTGGGCAAGAAGTTTCCGTTTTGGCACTCACAGATGGTTTAACAATTCGCCCTTTATTGCCAGCGCAAGATCACAAGCGGATTGGTGAGGGAGACACAGGCGAGAATACTGGTGGTATGGGAGCATATGCCCCAGCACCGATTGCGACACCAGCTTTGATGGAACGTATTCAAAAAGAAGTTTTAGAAAAAGCGATCGCCGCATTAAAAGCAAAAGGCATTGATTACCGAGGTGTACTGTATGCTGGATTAATGATTAGCCCTCTTGGTGACTTCAAGGTTTTGGAATTTAACTGTCGCTTCGGCGATCCAGAAACACAAGCAATCCTACCACTCTTGGAAACACCCCTAGAAGATTTAATGCTTGCTTGCGTGCAGCAACGTCTGGGCGAAATGCCACCTATTGTCTGGAAACAGGGATATGCTGTCACCGTTGTCGTTGCCTCTGGTGGTTATCCAAACGCATATGAGTTAGGAAAGGTGATTACTGGTATTGAGAAGGCAGAGGCATTGGGTGCGACTGTGTTTCATGCTGGGACGAAGATTGACTCTTCACAAATCTTAACAGATGGTGGTCGAGTGTTGAACGTCACCGGAGTCGGAGAAAATTTTGAACAAGCTCTTGCTCAGGCATATGCTGGGATAGAATGTATTCACTTCGAGGGAATGTATTACCGACGAGATATTGGTTATCGAGTAGGGGCAGGTTTTACCGATGAATATTAAATATGTATATTGATCATATAAAACCTGCCCGTACAGGACGAGTAGGGGCAGGTTTGACCGATCAATATTAAATATGTATATAGATCGGATAAAACCTGCCCGTACAGGAGTGAGTCTTATATTAAAAGTGATATTTTATATGCGAACGACTACCGCCATAACATATTTTTATTTAAAATGCTGGCTTTTTTAAAAACAATTCGAGAAACGATCGCAAAATGGTGGTCCGAGTTTACCCTCCAGACCAAGCTTTTGGCTGCAGCAACTTTAGTGGTATCCTTAGTAATGAGTTGTTTGACATTCTGGGCAGTCAACACAATTCAGCAGGATGCCCGTTTGAATGATACTCGCTTTGGCCGGGATCTCGGTCTGCTTCTTGCTGCCAATGTTGCGCCATTGATTGCCGATCATAATCTTAAAGATGTTGCCCAATTCTCCCAACGTTTCTACAGCAGCACCTCAAGCGTGCGTTATATGCTTTATGCTGATGAAACTGGGAACATCTTTTTCGGTATTCCCTTTTCAGAACCCGAGGTGGAAACCTCACTGACTATTCAACGGCGGATAGAATTGCCTGAGGATTACGCGGCTGATGCAGAAAAGCCGATGGTACGTCAACATCAGTCACCAGATGGAGAAGTTACAGATGTATTTGTTCCTTTAAGAGTCGGAGATAAATACCTTGGTGTATTAGCGATCGGTATTAACCCCAATGCTACTGCAGTTATCTCGACAAATTTCACCCGCGATGTCACCATCGCCGTTTTTATCACGATTTGGGTGATGGTGATTTTGGCGGGAGTCGTGAATGCTTTAACTATTACCAAGCCAATTAAAGAACTTTTGGCAGGGGTGAAACAAATTGCCGCAGGAAATTTCCTACAGCGAATTGACTTACCACTAGGAGGCGAACTAGGGGAGTTAATTCTGAACTTTAATGAAATGGCGGAGCGTTTGGAACGCTATGAAGAGCAAAATATCGAGGAACTCACTGCAGAAAAAGCCAAGCTAGAAACCCTCGTCTCCACAATAGCCGATGGTGCTGTCCTCATTGATAACAACATGCAGGTGATTTTAGTCAACCCAACAGCGCGGCGAATTTTTAGCTGGGAAGGGGTTGATGTCGTTGGCAAGAATGTTTTACGTCACTTGCCATCAGCAGTGCAACTGGAAATTACCCGTACTTTGTACGAAATGGCAGCAGGAGAATGCGAAAGCGCTGAGTTCCGAATTCCGATGACTCAACCGACGAAAAGAACGATTCGCATTCTCTTAACCACAGTTCTCAACCTACAACGAGAGAGTATCAAAGGGATTGCCATCACCGTGCAAGATATTACTCGTGAGGTAGAACTAAACGAGGCGAAAAACCAATTTATTAGCAATATTTCTCACGAACTACGAACTCCTTTATTTAACATCAAAACGTATATTGAAACCTTACATGATTACGGCGAGGAATTGGGTGAAGCTCAAAGACGGGAGTTTTTACAAACAGTCAATCATGAAACCGATAGATTGACTCGCTTGGTGAACGATGTTTTGGATTTGTCAAAGCTTGAATCTGGTCGCAGTTACACTTTGGAGGGAGTAGACTTAGCTCAAGCGATCGAGCAGACACTACGTACTTATCAACTTCATGCTCGGGATAAAGGTATTGAACTTATTCACGAAGCTGCTTCTAATTTACCATTTGTGATCGGTAATTATGATCTGTTGCTGCAAGTTTTCGGTAATCTTGTCGGGAATGCTCTTAAGTTTACCAAGGCTGGTGGAAAAGTCATACTCCGTGTTTACCAACAAGAAATTATCCCTACTTATTGCAATTTACCGCATGTTATTACACCAGATCAAGAAGATGTTGTCAACTCATTAAACATCCAACCTATACAAAAAGTACGAGTAGAAATCTCCGATACTGGAATAGGCATCGCTTCGGAAGACCAAAACATGGTTTTTGACCGCTTTGTCCGAGTAGAAAACCGAGTTCACACTCTAGAAGGTACTGGTTTAGGACTATCCATTGTCAGAAATATTGTCGAAAAGCATCATAGTAAGGTATACTTAGTCAGTGAGGTGGGAATTGGGACTACTTTCTGGTTTGATTTACCAGTATTTGAGTCACAAGAACCATCGTAGTGCCATGAAAAATCAAAAAATCTTAAATTGCCAGCAATAAGCAATTGTAAATGGTAGCTTTATTTCCCTATTCTCTATTGTCAAATTGTTGATAAAGCGATCAGCAAGCAGATTAATAATAAAGCCAGCAACAACACTAAAGCCTGATTACGTTTTACCCAGCGTCTTAAAGTAGCACCAAAGCTGTTCGCATAACGCTGTTTTTCAGACTGTAACTGACTCTCTTCAATATTTTCGTAGAGGGTGCATACTTTAGCGTCGGGACGTTGGGGAAAGTTACAAGTATCGTCAGCGTGATAGGTGCAGGTGTCACAGAGATACTCTTCCTTGGTAGCGCGATGTAAGGGAATGCCAGGATGTCCGTAAGCTTTTAGCTGAGTACGACAATGGGGACAGGTGACAGCCTGGGAATTAACGGGTTGATGACATTGAGGGCAGGTTGCAGTGTCCACAGCCGATACGAAATGTAGAAAAGTACATCGATCTTAACTTGATTTAGGAGCATTAAGCTAGCAGCCAATCGAAGAGCTTTTTTAATCCAACTTTAGATTCACTGACATTGAAAGATTTAATTGTTACTAAATTTCCACCAAAGAGCGAACGTTTAAAATTTCATT
>CAZZVG010000655.1:0-4530 GCA_964657295.1 Iningainema sp.
CTCCTGAGGCCATCAAGCCAAGCTGCGGTAGCACCGACGGTTTCAGCTAAAATGCTGACAAGACGATACAAACCAGTGCTACTAATGACGATCGCTACAGGAAAGTGGTGGTTTAGCAGTGCGATCGCTGTGGCTTCAAATACGCCTAATCCAGCCGGAACTGGAACAATCACTCCCAGTAGCCAAGCAAGACTAAAAGTTTCCAGTAACAAAGGCAATTCACTGAAGTTCAACGGACACACAGCGAACAGAGTGATGATAAACCCAGCACTACGCAATCCCAAAAAGCCTAATTCTCCTAACAAAGGGCGCAAGGGATAGCGTTCAATCCGGCTCGGAGGGCTAGGTTGTTGGCTTGTCGTCTTTTTGACTTTCAACTTCTGCAACAGGCGCAGGACTCGATTCAAAAACCAGGGATGGAGGGCACAAAGTACGACAAGCAAACCTAAAATTTGAGCTATATCCATCGCGGTGGTGTTTTCTGCGACAAATAGGCTACTCACTAGGATAACGATCAAAGCTGCAGCCACCATGAGAAGTGGTTCTAGCAGGACACTCAGGGCAGCTGTACTCGCAGAGGCTCCGGCATTTTTCACTGCCATAATTCGCCCGTAATAATGCCAAATATTACCTGGTAGATACTTAGCTATATTTGTTTTTAGATAAATTTGAATGAACTCTGGAGAATGTACGGGTTTATTTAAATCTCGGAGAACCCAAGTCCATACCCAGCCTGCCCAAGTATGTGCTAGTAACGTTACACCTATAGCGATCGCGATAATTGCCCATTCTGCTGGTTCAATACGGATAGCTGTTACCTCAAGCCAATGATCTTTGAGAGCTTTCGCTAAAAAAAATAGTGTGCCGCCCAAAATCAGCCAACGGAAGATTTGCTTCATATTTTCATCTTTCGCTACAACTTGTGAGAACGCTCTAAACACCTAAGTTGTAAGGTTATGGGGATATTTTGTGGGGAAAAAATTGTTAGATATTACAAATAACTTTACGTAGATCATGTTTTTTCTCATTGATTAAGTTGAAAAAATACATTTACAATATACTATTTCTAACTTATATCAATATCCATTATTTAATAACTAAATAATCATATATTGTCTACGAAAACGAGTGTTGGCAATTGAAATAAAAGAGCATCGTAGGAACTTATCTCTCTAAAGTTAGAGACAAAACGCCGAATAGCCTTTGCAGTAATGAGACTATCGCTAGAGGGAAACTTGACTTTTCCTTTGTATGCTTGACAGTCAGTAGCTGGATACAGCAAACTCAAAACAAGCAAAGATTCAGAGTTTCCGTCTTTACGAAACTCAAGTAAAAATCTTTGTTTTTTAGAAGTACAAAGGAGGGTAAGATGAAGAATTTAACAGCTTTTTTAAAGAAATTGCAACTGCGCCAAACTATAACTGTATTGGTAGCAGGGCTATTACTGATTGTCGGCACTACTTGTGGTAACCAGTATGCCCAAGCGGCGAATCTAGACAATTCTGCCGTGCAAGCCAGTCTACAAATAAACACAAAACTATTGATTGCCGCTAACAACGAATCAGAATTGCTTTACCCTGGTGCTGAAACACCACAAGGTAGATTGGCAAAAGAGAAAGAACTGCCAATCATCACTGAAAAAAGTATCGAACAACCAAAAAAAGGCGGTTTGGTACAGCGGGAAGCAAACGTCGGTACTCGTGTTAAAGAGCGGGTTGAGACTGTTAAAGAAGCTGTAGATGAGGCTTCAAAGTTTCTAAAAGAATAATCTGATTTCAGCCCGAACCGCGTGATAAGCAAAGAGTAAGCATTCTGCCGCCAGCTATCAGCAATTTTCAACTGTATAAATTTGTACTCTGTTGAATAGTACCATGTATGTGTACAAAATTTATTTTGTAGCTGATTGCTGATGGCAAGACAACAATACAAATTGGACAAAAGTAAAGGAGTAGCATTGTGAACAAAGTGATTTCTTGGGTGAGAAGCTTTCGCCCATTGAAGGCTGTAACAGTTTTTTTATTGGGAACTCTTCTGATCATTACACAGGCTTGTAGCTCTGTTGAAGCAAAAACGCCCTCGTCTCTGAGCTCAGAATCCCCGCGTCAAATTAAAGGGCCTCAATCAGGAGAGCCTAATTCCGAAGTTTATAGTCCAAAAGGTGATAAAGTTATTTCTCCCAAAGAACAAGGGATAAATAATTTTAGTGACACAGATCCTAGATCGCCGAATGCTGAGACTAGTGTAAAAGCTAAAAGTGAGTTTCTCAAGGAAAAGGCTGAGAGAAATATTCAGGGCGCAACCAACAACGTTGGAGAAGCTGCTCGCCGCGTCGTCAGTGACGAACATGAAGGTTTGGGCAAAAATGTACAGCGTAGTGCTGAAGACACAGCCGATAAGGCTCAAGATACCGCTGAAGATTTTGCTAAGGGAACAAAGCGGGGTATTGAAAATATCAAAGACAACGTTCAAGACGCTGTTAGTGGTGCTGCGAAAAACACCCAAAGATCTGCAGAAGATGCTAAGTATAGTGTTCAACGCACAGCGGATGATGCTGGCAAATCTGTGAACAGAGCGATCGATAATGCTACTGGAGATGTGAAGTCTAACGTCAAAGACACAAGTAATGACTTGACACAAAAAGGCAAGAGTGTCATAGATAACGTTAAGGGTCTTTTCAAAAGCAATGCTGATGAAGCAGCAAAAAGCGCCAAAATTAAGTTAGACAAAGCAAGTGAAGCTCTCAAGGATGCTGTTGATGATTAGTCAGCATTTCGCTAAGTAGAGACGTAATTATAGCGGGTTTCAGTTGAAAGAGATCAGCCACATTGTCGGAGCGATCCTACTGATGTGGTTCACTCTTTGTGAAATCTGCTATAATTGCCAATTATGAATTGTATTCACACCAATTTTGGAGCGCCAATTGCTGAATTTCCCGCAAGGGAATTTTGTGTTTTTGTGCTACTTGTACACAATCTTCATATTCGGGCTGCACGTTGGCTATAACTCGGTCAGTTGCTTCTCCGGTCCATGCTACCTTAACATGAACGACTCCATATTTGGTGTCTACTTGTTGAATTTCCCGTTGTAGAATGGTACGTTGTTGATGAGAATGGCGAATTCCTAAAGTCGTGGTTTCGCGGAATAAAACGGCTTCACAATTGGGCAAATTATCGGGACGGCAAATAGTGGTTAAGAGTATTCCCGGACGTGACTTTTTCATCCCTACAGACTGCGTAAAAACGTCTAATGCACCGACAGCAAATAATTCTTGGAATACGTAACCAATCGCCTGTGGACTGAGATCATCAATTTGAGTTTCTAAAACAGAGATAATTTCCTTCTGGGGGCTAGAGGTAGCCAATGTTGCAGTAGATACCTTATTTGTCACAATATTAGCAGCCTCATCCGTTGCTTCACCCAACCACAGTTGCAAAATATTAGGAATGGGGAAATTTGACGAGCCTGCTCCCAATCCCACTTGTTGAATAGTCATGCGGGGTGGTGAACCAAAGTTGGTGGCAAGAGTCGTGGCAAGAGCTGCCCCTGTTGGTGTGACTAGTTCTTTTTCAATGCCGTTGCTGTAAACCGGACAACCCCGCATTTCCCATAACTTTAACACCGCAGGCACTGGCACTGCCATTTGACCATGTGCTGCACGGACAATTCCCCCACCAGTTGGTAGGGCTGAGCAGTAGAGCAAGGGCAATTCGTTGTTTAAATGATCTGTAGATTCGTGTAAAATAGAATCATGAGCAGATTTGAGTTTTTTATTAGGCACGGAAGTAATACCTAACCAATCCAGCCCTAAGCAAGTGCCTACAATATCGACAATCGCATCAACAGCACCGACTTCATGGAAGTGGACTCTCTCAGGGGCAATGCCATGAACAGCTCCTTCTGCTATTGCCAGCTGTCGAAATACTGCTAAACTCCAAGCTTCTGCCCGTGATGGCAACTTAGCTTGTAAAATCATTTGTTCTATTTCTGGTAAATGACGTCCGTGGTGGTGCTCGTCATGGTGATGGTGTATTAAGTCTACATAAACTTTCGTCGCCTGCTGAGCATTTCGATGAACAAGTTCTACTCTTAAGTTATATTCCTCCGCAATTCCCAATCCATTCAGCTTCTGTGTCAAATACTCTAAGGGAACACCCAAACTGACTAAAGCCCCTAAACACATATCACCAGAAATGCCTGTTGGACATTGAAGATAAGCTATTTTATTCATAAATTTTAGTTGTAAGTTTACCCATTACCTATTTCTCTTATGGCAAAAATTTTCCAAGTCCATCCTGATAATCCTCAAGTTCGGCGTATAGAGGAGATACAAGCAGCACTGCAACGTGGTGCAGTTATGCTTTACCCTACCGATACAGTTTATGCGATCGGTTGTGATTTAAATGCAAAATCAGCCGTGGAAAAGGTACGCCGAATTAAGCAGCTAGCAAATGACAAACCATTAACATTTTTATGTTCATCGCTTTCTGATGTAGCAACTTATGCTTACGTCAGTGATCCAGCATATCGACT
>CAZZVG010000656.1:0-4529 GCA_964657295.1 Iningainema sp.
TGTCTTATGATGTCTAGTAAATAAGGTTCAGGACCGCCAATACTGCAAGGGCTGGGAAATTTGGCGTTGTCTAATTGAAGTATGAATTTGTCTCACGCAAAGGCGACTGCCGTCGGAAAGTCGCTAAGAATCGTTGTTTAGTCATCCCGAAAAATGTAAATTCATATCGATCTTCAGCAACGCCCTTTTTCCAAACTGGTATAACAATAGCGCCTATATTAAAATTTATTAAAGCTTGTATAATTAATAAGATTAAAGGAGTACCTACTATGGCAACTGAGATGACTCTGCAAGGGGATATGCGTGACGCGATCGCGAGCAGCGCAGGGACAAAGGCGATCGCAGAATTGAAACAGGCAGAGGAACTCACATTCCAATGGACAAAGCAGTGGTATCCAGTAGCTGCGGTAGAATTCCTAGATCCATCTCGCCCTCATGCAATGCAGTTACTGGGAAAAGATATTGTCTTATGGCGGAATGGCTCCGGTAAATGGCGTTGCTTTGAAGATTTTTGTCCCCATCGACTCGCCCCTCTTTCTGAAGGTCGTGTTGAGGCTGATGGTACACTTTTATGCGCCTACCACGCTTGGCGCTTTGATTCTGAGGGGAACTGCGTCAGCATTCCTCAGTCACTAGACAAGCAGACAGAGGCAAAGAACTGCTCAAACCCCAAATCATGTGCTGTTGCCTTTCCGACACAAGAGTGCCAGGGTTTATTGTGGGTGTGGTCAGAGTCAGGTGCCCAGGCACAGATAGAAAGTCAATTGAGGACACCGCGAATTGTTCCAGAACTTGAGAATGACTCGGATAGGGTAGTACATCTTTTTTGGAATGTACGTGATCTTCCTTATGGATGGGACTTTTTCATGGAGAATGTGGCAGATCCAGCCCATGTCCCTGTTTCCCACCACGGAATTGTCGGAAACCGATATGAGGATGCCAAGTACTACGACATGATTCGAGTTCGGGAGATGTCTACTCAAGAAGGATTCTCCTATGAAATCACACCAGTGGCTCCAAACCTCAAGCAAACGGTTCATGACTTTCAACCACCCTCTCAGATGAGAATTATCTCAACTTTTAAAGATGGTGGGCAGCTCATCCTCGCTTTATATGCTACCCCCACCCGTCCTGGATGGTGTCGTCATATCGGATGCCAAGTGTTAGTGAAGAATGAGGCTGGCAAGTTGCCGAAAGGGTTAGGATTCTTTGCTCTACCAATGCCAACTTGGTTAGGTCATGTATTGGCGTCCCTGTTTCTCCACCAAGATTCGGTTTTCCTCCATTACCAGGAGAAAATTCTAGCCCAACGGGGAAAAGGCAAATGGCTGGAGACAGTTTATACACCTAATCCCCAAGACAAGATGACGAGCGCATTTCGTCACTGGCTGTCCGACAGAGCAGGTGGTGGTATCCCTTGGGACTCAGGATGTCATCCTCATCTCCCTCTAGCAAAGTTAGACAAGGAAAAACTCTTTGATGTGTGGACAACTCATACTCAAAATTGCAGCTATTGCCAGAATGCCTTGAAAAACATTAATCGCCTCACTATCTTGGCTTATGTAGCAGCTGTTGTGTGCTTGTGTGTGGGCGTAATTTTGGATGCACGGGCTGTAGCGATGATGGTTGCGGTAACGAGTCCTGGGCAACCGGCTACATCCCTTTTAACTGTTATCCCCCCTACAGGATTCTGGTGGGCGCTTGGAGGTACAATCCTATTTGCAACTGTAGGATATTTGCTCAAAAAATTCAGTCGGCTCTTCTACGTTTATAAGTTTGAACACGCCAACAATGATTGATCTATCAATGTCTTAGCAAATAGCAGGTGTCTTCCAGCCGTCTGGCGATGCCTTGGGCATCACTACACATAAAGCCAAGAATGAGGTAGGCTCTTCTTAAGAGGGTGTGGAAACAAAAAATGGCTAAACTGCAAAATCAGACGGCTGTTGACTCAAAAGTGTTGCTGAGTAAGAATCGTGATTTCTTCGCTTTCGTTTGTAAAAGAAGGCTGGGAACATTCATAGGGACTTTCACGTTCGGAGTCCTCTCCAGTCTGATCACTGCAACTCCAGGATTGGGAGCAGATAAAATTTCCTTCGATTATCCTCCATTCGGGGAATTTTCGATTTCGAGACATTCTCTAGAGGTGTTTGCTAAAAAAGGTGAAATTACGCCTGAATTTGCCTTTTATGCTAAGCGTATTAAACCAAAACAATTGGCTCAACTGCGAGAACTTTTGCAAACACGATTTGAAGTAACCCCTACTTTAGTATCGCAGTTCACCTACTCAAAGCTGGGGGAAAAGCTGCTGCAACGTTTAGGACAATTGCTGCAAACACAAAAAAGACAAAACGGTTTCTATGCATTGCGTTCGGCGCTCATTTTGGCTGCTGCCGATCCAGAAGGTTTAACTGTTGTCAATGCCATCCGTCACTATTCCTCGGAACGGATTCAGTTGAACTTAAGTGAAACTCAAGATATTATTGGTAACTTGTCAGATCTACTCAAGAAAAGGGATGCAACAGTTGTTGCACTCCAGCAAACAGCAGCAAAAGAAGCGGCTAATCAAGCAAAAATTGATTTTTCACAACAACCAGATTTACGGCAGGTTGGTTTATTTAGCTGGCACAAACAACCCTTGACTTTGAACGATCGCTCGCGAAATCGTCGTTTTGGTGCCGATCTCTACATACCCCAAGCAACGACAACTCAAAACCCCCCATTACCTTTCCCAGTGATTGTGATTTCTCATGGCGTGGCAGAGGATCGTACCACATTTGCCTACCTGGCTGAGCATCTAGCTTCTTATGGCTTCGCCGTTGCAGTTCTGGAACATCCTGATAGTGATAGTAAGCGATTTCAGCAATACTTTTCGGGGTTAGCCGGTCCACCAGAAGCTAAGGAGTTGATCGATCAACCCTTGGATGTAAAATTTTTGCTGGATGAACTTCAGGGTATTTCGGAATCAGATCCCAACTTCAAGGGACAATTGAATATGCAGCAAGTCGGTGCGATCGGACATTCTTTGGGAGGGTATAACGTTCTCGCTTCATCTGGGGCAAAAATTAATTTTACACAAATTTATAAAGATTGCAATCCCAACCGTTCTTTGGATCTATCAGTTTTTTTACAATGCCGCGCTGGGGAACTACCACCACGTAGCTATCCCATCCAAGATCGACGAGTCAAAGCAGTGATGGCAATTAATCCTTTAGATAGCACAATTTTCGGACAAAGGGGATTGAGCCAAATTAAAGTTCCCGTGATGCTGGTTGCTGGGAGTCAAGACATTTTTACTCCAGCAGTACCAGAACAAATTCGCCCATTCACCTGGCTGCAAACTTCAAACAAGTACCTGATGTTAATCGAGAAAGGAACGCATTTCTCTACGTTGGGTAATTTGAATCCGGCGAATTCTGCGTTGCCTGTTCCATCTAGTTTAATTGGCTCCAACTTACCAACCGCTCGCTCTTATATCAACGCGCTAGGTTTGGCTTTCTTTCAAACTTATCTGACTAATCGACAGGAATACCGTCCGTATCTCAGCGCATCTTACGCTACATTTATCAGTCAGGGACCATTGAATTTCAGTCTGGTACAGTCTTTTACAGCAGAACAGTTAGCTCAAATATATAATGATAAGTCTGTGCGAAGTCTTACCCCTCCACAAGAACAAAGACAACAGAAAACTCTTAAGTATGAATTGTCCACACCGAAATGACGACTCCTTTCGGTGACCTTTATATTACCGTTTAGGGAAAGGGCTGAAGGGAGAAGAAATTGCATCGGTAATCTTTGTAGCCCCTGAAATTATAATTCTGTGCATAAGACTTGTTTTGCGTATAGAAAATTAAGTTAATCAGAGAGTTACTGGATAAACATCTCAATGTCCTCTAAAGTATCTTCAACCCTGCCAGCAATTTCCTTGTCCTGTAAGAGATTTTTTAAGATTGGAATCACTTGCTCTATATCTAAAGTATGGTGAATACGTGCTAAATGTCCAAGACAAGTTACTGCAAGACTCCGAATTTGGATATTTTCTGATTTAATGAAATGCAAGCAAAGGTTTTGAACCCTTTGCCAATCAGAATCATGATACGTTAAGCGTAACAGCCCATCACAAACAATTTCTGGGTTCTTGCTATTTACTGCGTTTTCGGCTTCCTCTAGGGAAATTGGTAAAACTTCCTCATATTTCATAAATTATCCTATCATTTGATAATTTGACCACGTTTATTGATTAAACCTGCTTTAGTTAGTGCATTTTGCCTTTCTGGTATTAGTTCTTGTCAACTACGCACATGACCATGAAAAACTCCGTTACCTGATACGGAAGGGATGGGAGACAACGGTACTGGCAAGCGCGATGGCGATAGAGCGAACACGGTTTCGCATGACCCTGATCAATGCAACTACAAACAGAATACCGCGTTATAGGGTTGGCAAACTGGCATAAAACTGCCATTGACTTAGCAGTTTTGTACATTTTTATCGGCATAGTGAGACGTTAATTTTTGCAACGATGTAGG
>CAZZVG010000657.1:0-4518 GCA_964657295.1 Iningainema sp.
AAGCCAGTGCGGTCTTAAAAGCGTGGGAAATTTTCCGATAACGCGCTCTTTACCCCTACTCCGCACTTCTTACGAAATAATGAAGCGATGAGCGGGCGACAAAGACAAGCCCAGTATAGCTCCATAATTACTAGTCATAATAAATACGAAAAGATCGAACACAAGCATGAAAGTCATTCAGGAGAAACTTCCCGCCAGTCAAATTGGTCTGGAGATAGAGATCGCGCCAGAGAAGACCAAGCAAACTTATGAAAAAGTTGTGAAAAACTTAGCCAGTACGGCAAATATTCCTGGGTTTCGTAAAGGTAAGGTGCCGCGACAGATTTTATTACAGCGTCTTGGCGCAACTAGAATCAAGGTGGCAGCACTGGAGGAATTAGTTCAAGAGGGGATAACGCTGGCAATAAAGGAACAAGAAATTCAGGCGATTGGTCAACCGCAATTGCGTTCCACCTTTGAAGAACTGATTGACATTTATGAACCGGGCAAACCCCTGACTTTTTCTGCTGCGGTTGATGTGGCACCATCCGTAAATTTGGATCAATACACAGGTTTGCAATTAAAAGCAGAAGAAGTGAAATCCGATCCAGAGCAAGTTGACAAAGCACTGGAAAAAGAACGCCAAGAGATGGCGACGTTGGTTCCTGTAGAAGGACGCTCGGCACAAATAGGCGATATTGCCGTGGTGGATTTTAAAGGTGTCATCACCTCAGGTGTTGGAGATGACGTGACTTCCCCACCTGTGGAAATCCCAGGGGGAGAAGCAACAGATTTTCAAGTAGAGTTACAGGAAGACAAATTTATTCCTGGTTTTGTCACGGGTATGGTGGGGATGAATCCTGGAGAAACTAGAGAAGTTTCCGCCCAGTTTCCAGATCCTTACGCAAATGAAGAGTTAGCAGGAAAACCCGCGCTGTTTACGGTGACGCTGAAAGAACTGAAGGAAAAAGAACTACCAGAGTTGAACGATGAGTTTGCTCAAGAAATCAGCGATTACCAGACTTTAGCTGAGTTTCGGAATTCTTTAGAAGAACGCTTTCAAAAAGAAACAGAACAAAAAATTAAGGCGAATAAGCAGGAGGCAATGCTTGTTGAACTAGTCAAGCAAGCGTCCGTTGACTTGCCAGAAACGATCATTCAGCAGGAAGTGGATGCGATGCTGACACAAACAGCAATGCGGCTTTCTCAACAAGGACTGGATGTCAGAAAGTTGTTCACCCAAGAGATTATTTCCCAGTTACGAGAACGTTCCCGTGGTGAAGCGATTGAACGCATTAAGCGATCGCTTGCTCTACAACATGTTGCCGAACGCGAATCCATTCAGGTTACACCAGCAGAAATCGAAGCTAAAGTTCAAGAAACCCTACAGCAATACTCAGATCAAGATGTTGATCAAGACAAAATGCGTTCAATGGTGGAAAATGAACTGTTAACTGAGAAAATTATTGATTGGCTTTTGGAACACTCAACAGTCGAACTTGTCCCAGAAGGTTCTTTAAGTACGGAAACCTCTTCAGAAGATGAACTGGTAGAAGCAGATGCCCCGAGTTCAACTGAATGGGAACAAACTGCCGGAATTGTCGAAAACTTGACTGGAGTCGAGTCTGAACCCTTGACAATTACGGTAGAAAGCACGGTAGTACACTCAGAGGAGAACGAAAGCTAAAAGCAGACAGACGGATTTGCACAATTAGCCGACTCTACTCCTGCAAGGCTGATGGCGGCAATGCGATCGCGAGCCAAGAATACATCCGCGCTTTGAGACAGGAGTCTACAGGATCATTCTGTCCGACAGATCTCGATGGCATCATGAGTGGAATTTAACCTCTGTTTTTCGTGAATGAAAACCTCTGGCTCTCTTACGTGCCGTCTTTCTAACTCCTGTACAGACTTAACTATGAGCGGAGCGCCATAATAGTCAACTCCTGTCTGCTGTCTCCCATGTTTTGTTATGCGCCATAATAATAATGAGGCATGTTCGGCTCATAAAAAGGCGCGAAAGTCTCAAATGAGGCATAATGGTCAACAAATCGCTAAGATAAAAATTGAGTATCTTAAAAATAAGCAGCCCTAGCCGCATAATTCTTTGTCCTAATTAATTGTCAGAAGTTCTTTTATGCTTGTATCGCAGTCGGGAAATTACGAAATTAGCAGTTCGAGTCAATTGAAAATTAGCTCCTATTACAGTCCTAGCAACATCGTCCCGATGGTGGTAGAACAATCTGGCGTGGGAGAAAGGGCTTTTGACATCTTCTCACGGTTACTGCGAGAGCGGATCATTTTTATGGGAACGCCAATAGATGATGCTGTCGCTAACTCAATTGTCGCCCAGTTGTTATTTCTAGACGCTGAAGACTCAGAAAAGGATATCCAGATATACATCAACTCACCAGGTGGCTCTGTTACTGCTGGTATGGCAATTTATGATACCATACAGCAAGTTCGTCCGGATGTTGTCACAATATGCTTTGGCTTAGCCGCTAGCATGGGGGCATTTCTGTTAGCATCAGGAACTGCAGGTAAGCGAATGTCATTAGCTGACTCCCGAATCATGATTCACCAACCACTAGGCGGCGCTCAAGGGCAAGCCATTGACATTGAGATTCAAGCCAGGGAAATTCTTTATCATAAGTCCAAGTTAAATCAGTTGCTGGCTAAGCATACAGGTCAACCGTTGGAAAGACTAGAAGCCGATACCGAACGGGACTTTTTCATGTCGGCTGAAGAAGCGAAAAATTATCGCTTGATCGATCAAGTGATCTCAAGGCAAAATCTTCCCACAGTAGGCGAAAACGTCACGATTCTGAAATAAGAGGCTGGTATGTCTAAGTACGACTCCCATTTAAAATGTTCGTTTTGTGGCAAGTCCCAGGAGCAGGTGCGTAAACTAATCGCTGGACCGGGAGTATACATCTGCGATGAATGTGTTGACTTGTGTAATGAAATACTAGATGAGGAGTTGCTCGACACGAATGGGGCGGCATCATCGCAACCAGCCCCTAAGTCAGAACCACCACAAAAACGTCGTGCCCGCACAGCTAGTCTCTCGTTTAATCAAATGCCGAAGCCACGAGAGATTAAAAAGTATCTAGACGAACACGTCATTGGTCAAGAAGAAGGCAAGAAAGTGCTTTCAGTGGCAGTCTACAATCACTACAAACGATTGGCACTGGCTCAATCTAAAGGCAGTGGCAAAGGTTCAGGAGATGACTCTGTAGAATTGCAAAAGTCCAATATATTGCTTATAGGTCCCACTGGTTGTGGCAAAACTCTTCTAGCGCAAACTCTGGCGAAAATTCTGGAAGTCCCCTTTGCTGTCGCTGATGCCACGACTTTAACGGAAGCAGGCTATGTCGGGGAAGATGTAGAAAATATCTTGCTGCGCCTGTTACAAGTCGCCGATTTAGATGTAGAGGAAGCGCAGCGAGGAATTATCTATATTGATGAAATAGATAAAATTGCTCGGAAAAGTGAGAATCCTTCGATTACACGCGATGTCTCTGGCGAAGGCGTACAGCAAGCTTTGCTCAAAATGTTGGAGGGGACAGTCGCCAATGTGCCGCCCCAAGGAGGACGCAAACACCCCTATCAAGATTGCATCCAAATTGATACGAGTAATATCCTATTTATCTGCGGCGGAGCCTTTGTAGGTTTAGATAAAGTTGTAGAGCAGAGAGTTGGGAAAAAGTCAATAGGATTTATTCAACCAGGAGAGGGACACACAAAGGAAAAGCGCACAGCAGATACTCTCCGGTATCTAGAACCAGATGATCTAGTCAAATTTGGCATGATTCCAGAATTTATTGGACGAGTACCAATGGTGGCAGTGGTCGATCCTCTAGATGAAGAAGCACTGATGGCAATTTTGACTCAACCGCGTAGCGCTTTGGTGAAACAGTACCAGAAGCTACTGAAGATGGATAATGTTCAGTTAGAGTTCAAACCAGAAGCTTTGCGAGCGATCGCTCAAGAGGCCTACCGCCGTAAAACTGGTGCAAGGGCACTACGCGGTATCATAGAAGAACTGATGCTAGAGGTCATGTACGAATTACCATCTCGTAAGGATGTAACTCGCTGCATGGTAACGCGGGAAATGGTAGAAAAGCGATCCACTGCTGAACTGCTTTTACATCCATCTTCATTACCTAAGTCAGAATCAGCTTAAAATAGTCCTTTGTCCTTGGTCATTTGTCCTTTGATGTTGTGATTTAGGACAAAGGACTAAATTAAGTTTTATTTCTTTTGAGGCTTTTAGTCATTTGTCACCCATGATTTTCAGCTAATTTAACTAACTGTGGACTTCCCGGCGCGACCTTTCTATAGGCTTGCTAGTTTTGACGCGACTGTGCTTTACAAACCAGAAACTTAAGCCTTGGTTTTCGGCATTACTCAAATTATACAACACAAGTTTTGTGAAAACCACTTAAATTCTACAACTTTGAGCAAGTTTAACGCAGTTTTAGCTGATTAAGGCCAACTCTAGGATTTACAATAGTTTGGTCGTAGGTAGTGGTAAAT
>CAZZVG010000658.1:0-4515 GCA_964657295.1 Iningainema sp.
ACTGTATCACAGGCTACTATTTTTTGACGGTCGCCAAACTTTTCGGTCTACTGAAGTTAGCTCATGACATGTTGGGGTGAACATACCATGATCGCGAAAATCAATCTTGTGAAACATTCGCCCACCTGGTTTGAGACAGGTTATCATTTCATGAAGGGCATCCAGTGGATCGTAAAGGTGTTCTAGAACAGCACGAGATACAATAAAATCGTAAACTTGACCTTGCGTTCGAGCGCATTTCCTAAAGTAAACTTCAGCTGCCTGACCGATTTTCCAAGTAATACCGACTAAGGCTTGCTCATCCCAGTAATTCTTAGTTCGTAAACTATCAAGTTCGTATTTCTGTGCAATAGCTTCATAGATTTTACCCTGCTGTTCAGGATTACGATGGCTAAAATAGCGGTCTACTAAGTCTACTTGAGAACAACCGTCGCGTCTCATAAGCAGTGCCACCCCTGCATTGTCGCCAGGTCCTATCTCAGATGCTCTCCCAAAGAATTTTTCCAAGCCTCCATATTTTTTATAATCAGTAAAAACCTCTTCTATATAAGACAATGATTCTGCTTCTGAAAAAGTCGCGTGAGTTGCTCCTGAATCTGTGCCTATTTTTCCAGCTAGAAGGCGCATACCTTGTATGGAATCATCTGCAATTAAGGCAGCAGGTTTTGCCAATGGAAAATAATTCAAAAAATATTTAACTTTCTGTTTAATCATCGATTAATTCCTACCCTTAGATTAATACAAAAACTATCTTTTCAAAAGAGAAACCTAAATCTTTCTGTTTTTTTGCTCCTGACGTTTTCATCCAAATCCTCATAGTTAACCACAACAGATTCTAAAGAAAAATGTTCCATAATTCTTGCTCTTGCTGCTTCTCTTAAAGTTTTTCTGTCTTCTGAACTTATAATTATTAACTCTTTCCAAGCATTAGACAATGCTTCTGGATTCCGTGGAGGTACTACCCGTCCTGTATCTCCGACAATCCAGCTTGAATCTCCTACGTCTGTCACCACACAAGGCACACCGCAGGACATTGCCTCTCCTAAAACTAGCGGAAATGCTTCACCATAAGCAGAAGCCGAAGAAGCAATGTCTAGAGCGGCAGTAAGGCGGGGTATATCGCTGCGCTCTCCTAAAAGATGTGTTTGATTAAATATTCCAAGCTCTTGAATTAACTTATGCAAAGTCTGATTGTCTCGATCAACTCCTTTTCCAACCATAAGAAAGTGTAGATCTGAATGAGACTTTAACACTAGAGCAGTTGCTTGAAGAAAATTAGCATGATCCTTCATTGGATGGTAACGACCAATCAATCCAATCAAAAAAGATTTTTCTGGTAAATCTAACTCTGCGCGAACACTCAATCTAGCTTCAATAGATGGTACAAATAGCGAATTATCAAAGCCATTAGGAATCACACAACTATTTTCCCTGTAATAGCCCAAGGCTTCATGTTGCAATTTACTCTTATGAGATACAAAAATAATCTTAGTGGCAAACTTGGAAAGATAAGCACACAATTTAATAATAGCTACAGTCAGCTTCTTATCAGAGGCTAATGAATCAATTGAATAATGAATACTCCAAAAAACAGGTATTTTAGATGAGCAAAAAACACTAGCTAAGAGCGCTGCTAAATTGCCATGATACATCCAGCCTTGAATCAGATCGGGTTTGAGTTGACGAATTATGTGTATCAAGTGCCAAGTTGCAGCTAGTGTTGGCGTTCCAGATTTCATGCCAATAGTGTGAACTGGGATACCTAATGCTTCAATGCGATCGCCTAACCTACCCCGATCCATTAAAGAAACTAAAACTGGCTCAAACTGCTCCCGATTTATCTTAGATAGGAGTTTATAGAGCATCATTTCTGCACCACCAGTGGGTAGTCCTGCTATAACATAAATAATTTTCATAAATTATTTTTGAGTTTTTTATTTGGCTGAGTTGTTCCATTCATGGTAGCCATTAATGAAAGCGTTAGTAAATGAAAGCGTTGGACTACAATAGTATGACTAAAGAAACCCCAAACAAGAATAGAAGCAGCAAAAGCCAAGCTAATATATTTGTTGTCTCCCTGGGCGTGTCGAGTCACCACGTAAATTAATAGAGGAAAGACAAGAAAACCTAAAATTCCATCATCGGTTATAAAGTATAAATACATATTATGTGTAGATATATTGTGTGTAGATAGTCCACCTACACTTAAGTCTTGTGTTGAGCCAATTCCGTTACCGATAAGTGGATGCTCTGCGAACATCTGCCAAGCTAATTTAACCACCTCAAGACGGGCACGAGCAGAATCATCGTCTAGACTAGAAGGATTTCCAGTTTCTCCGAGTCTTTCCAGGACATTTTGATTTAATAAGCCCATCTCTTGTAATCTGTTTAAATTGAATATATCTCCCCCCATTTGCCCTAAGCTAATAATTATTATTCCTAGTACTATAAACCAATAGAAGAATTGGTGACGAGGAATTATGCCCGTAATGATGAGAATCATAACTGCAATAAACCAACAAAGGATAGCTCCCCGCGAAAACGTTAAGAAAACTCCAATACCAATTATTGACACGAAAGGCACGCGATATTTTTGCTGTAGTAAATTCACACTATAAATCATGGAAATCGTTAACGCGATACCAGATGTGTTAGCATTTACATAAAATCCAGCCGGACGACCAGTATCATTCAATCCGCCAAATACTAAAGGAGTAAAAAATTCATATATATTGTTAACTACAGCCATTAATCCAGCAATAAAAATTGCAATTCTAGTCCAGATAAGAACAAAATAGTATTGAGATAAAATTAATAGCATTAAAAGTATAAATATTACCGATAAAATTCTATTTCTTAACTCCTGAAATTCTGATAATGGTGAGGAAAATAGCCAAAACCAAACTAATGAAATTGTCATATATCCAGCGCACCATATTAACAAAGCTCTTGGTAGATACTTTATTCTTAAAGGAAGTGAAAAAAGCAAGGGTAGCGATGCTACAATAAAAACAACTATCCAAAATAAGGGAGGATAGGGGATTATATTGGCGTTACACAAATAGTCATCTAGATTAGTAAAGAAAGTAAAAACGGCAGCTACTGCAAGGAAACATTGATAATAAAATAGGAGGTTGGATTTTTTATCTAAAAATGAAGCCATTAAGATACTCCGAAAAAGGTGGTTTGCGTTTTTAGTACCAATTGAAGTACTGAGAACCGCTCAATTATTCGTTGCCTAATATGTTCTTGAGCGGAACCATTAGTGCCAGTCTTCTCAATCAACTTCTGTATAGCAGTTTTTAATGCCAGGGGATTTTTAGGTGGCACAACTACACCTGTATCACCTACAATCCAGGCTGAATCACCCACATCTGTAACTACGCACGGTATCCCGCAAGCCATTGCCTCTCCGATCGCATTGGCGAATCCTTCGCCATAAGCAGAAGCAGAACAAGCGATATCTAAGGCATTGTATACCGCAGGCATATCAGCCCGCGCTCCTGCCCAGATAACTTTTTCAGAGATGCCTAGTTCATTTGTTAGCTGATACAGTTCCTGTGCGTAGTTCTCCTGTCCATAACCAATGCAGACAAAACGCACATTCTGTCTCTCTTCAGAGAGTAGCGCTGCTGCCCTCAGAAAAGTGGGATGGTCTTTCATGGGATCTAGTCGCCCCACCAAGCCAATCAAAATCGTCTCCTTTGGAATTCCCCATTCTGCTCGAACTTTTGCCCTAGCTTCTAAATCAGGCTTAAACCGTTCGGTGTCAATGCCATTGGGAATTACTATCATCTTGTTAGCCGAAAATCCATGAGCTAGATGATATGCTTGACCTGCATGGGAATTAGCAATAATGAGATCGGCAAAGCGAGAAAAAAAGCACTCTAATTGGAAGGACAGACGTTCTACCCAATCATAACCATAACGATCAAGATCTATGTCAGAAGCGCGTACTCCCCAAATCATTCGCGTCGAAGGTAAAAATGGCTTTAAAAAAATAGTGAGTAAATTCGATTCGGTAAGGTATCCATGCAAAACATCGGGATATATATGCTTCAGATGCTGAACGAGATCCCAAAAGAAACCAAATAAATCCCAACGTCCCCGTTTTTCTAAAGAGATTACTGGGATGCCGCTATCTTTCAGGTCTTTCTCCAAAACTCCATTTGAGTAAAAGGACAATAAAGTAACATCAAAACTCTGTTTGTCAATACCGTTTAATAAGGTAATTAATTGTCTTTGAGCGCCACCATAGTTAAGATCGCGGATCAGAAATACAATTTTCTTTCTCATGTTTTTAAAGTTAACTAATTTTTGAAATAGTGTAACGATATTTTCCCGAGGAACTGGGAGGAATGTCATCCACAAACTTAAAAGAAACTTTACAGTCTTTACCCATCAATAATTTACACTTTGCTACAATATCATCTATATCCTCTTTTTGATAATCTACGTTAGATTTGGTATCCGTTCAGGGGGGTAAGTGACGCAACTGGGGAACGCTACGCCCTT
>CAZZVG010000659.1:0-4502 GCA_964657295.1 Iningainema sp.
AAAATAGAAATATCTGGTAAAAAAGAACTACCAGCGGCAATAAACTCGCCAGCTTTTACTAAAGTTCTGACTGTGTTTTTTAGCTGGAATGGTGACAAACCTCTATTGACTGTAAGTGCCTCAGCTATTCCAGTGTTTGTTAGAGTAACTCCAGGGATAAAACCCCCTGTCATACATATAATTAATGCAAGTAAAATGCAAAGTGTAAATTTTGCGAGTCCCTGTATTGGATTTGGAATTTGGATATAGCTAGCCTGTTCTGCGCTGTGTGGGGTTGTCCAGTTCATATTTTTACTAACTTGATTAACCTTATAAGGAATCTAAAGTTAGTATTCCCAATCTAACGGCAAAAATTTCAACTTCCTATGAACGATGCCTGCGGCAAGCCACTGCGCCTCTACGCACTACCTTAGCCCTTTCTCCCGCAACAGTGCATCAGCCCAAGCTGCATCAGCTTCTGACAGTGGTGGTACTGGTTTGCGGCTATAATCTATGACTAAATCATAACTAGCGCGGTCGTATAGTTCACTTAATAATGTTTGTAAATCCAGCAATGGTTCAACATCTTCAGAACGCAATGGCAGTGGAAACGAGGGAATCACATTTTGTAAATTAAAAGCATATAAATCAGCTTTGGGGCGGTGTGACCCTCGACTCACCAAAATCCGATAATCACTTTGAATACTATTGCCTAAAGTCGGCATTGGTTCCCCTGCACGCAATAAATCAATTTCCACCAGATGCGTTGAACTTCCCAACACCCGGTGACGCTTAGTTTCGTATGCGTTACGTCCTTCCCCTGAACGTTTATTCTTAGGCGAGAGAACCTCAATCACTGTCACTACTTCTTTGGTTCCCACATGACGCACCTCTAAATATCTCTCCTTTACTGTCTCAGGCATAGGAAGCGTCACCGTCGCAGGTTGGACAGAAGGTGCAGCTACCGCTACATTCGGCATGGTAGGATTCGTTGTATTCACTGGACGCTGCACCACGACATCAGGAATACCAACTAAGAGTCTTTCGTCGCCAGTGGTTTGATAAATTCGCTCCTCAATTGCTACAAAATAAGACGGGCGCAGCTGGGGAGATAACGAGTCGGCGATCGCCACTATTAATCGCCCATGCACTCCGGGCCATAATTCAGGATCTTCTAAATACGGGTTCATCCCTGGAAATGGAAAGGACACTTGTAAACCTCCCTTAAAGCAACCGACTCTTCAACTAAATGATCCAATTCTTGCTGCATTTGTTTTTCAACAAAATCATAACAAGCATCAACGTAGTTATGATCCCGCGCTGCTTGGTTGCCGTACCTTTCAAAAACAATAGGAGTACAGACACGAGTGTGAATTTGCACAGGTAAAGGAATATTAGGTAGAGGACCAATGGACAAGCCCCAAGGTAAACCTAGATAGATGGGGAATACTTCTGGATCTACCTGATATAACCATGGCAATCCCCATTGATTTAACTGTTTTACCAGTTCATAGCAATCACCTAAAACAATTAAAGTATCATGAGCGCCTACAGAGATCAGGGGAATGATTGGGACTTCTTTCCTTAATGCCAGTTTGATAAAGCCTTTACGACCAGCAAAATGAATTTTATGTCGCTGGCTATGAGGACGAAACATATCGTGTTGTCCTCCAGGATAGACCAGAACGCTAGCCCCCCTGTCAAAGGCAGCACTTGCCGTTTTTGGATGTGCGACAATGGCACCACTTTTCTGAGCTAAATGAGCAATCGTTGGGCTTACCCTCCAAGCAGAGGGGTGCATCAAACCGTACACTAAACGTTTAGTTCCAAAGTGCCGGAACCAATCGTACATCATCATTATCATATCGGGAGAGGCCATCCCTCCATTGTGAGAGCCAACCAGTAATACCTTTCCCTCAGTCGGAATATGATGCCAGCCATCGGTTTTTACTCGGAAGTAGTAGCGGTAAAACCATTGCCACAGGGGCATCAATGATTCAATGAATTGAGGGTCACGCTCTTCTAGAGACCAGCCGGGTAAAGACTTAACTTTTGTTTGATTGCTCATAAATTGAATGTATTTACTCTGTTAGAACTTAATACCTAAAAATACAATTTTTGCAAATCATTATATAATTAATACAATAAAGAGCATACAAATGGATTAGGATGCTAAATTTTTTAGGTATTTATCTAGTACACAGGGCAGGGAAATAGACATACTATTCAAAACAGCCACAAAGCCCACAATGAAAGCTTTTTGAATTTTGAATTTTGAATTTCGAGAAGCGAGGGTCAACATCATCATATCCACACCTAACTAATTTTTGTTAACCTAAAATTTAGAAGAGAGAATGCTTGAGACAAAGCCTAATATAAACGATATTCCTCTAAAGGAAATGTCCCCTGGTGGGAGTGACCCCAATTGTTTCGATTGTAAAGAAGCATGGTATCCTGTCCATTACCTTCAAGACTTAGATAAATCGAAACCAACACCTTTTACCCTATTGGGCAGAGATATTGTGATTTGGTGGGATAGGCAGGTCCAATCTTGGAAAATCTTTGAAGACCAATGTCCTCATCGCTTAGCACCGCTCAGTGAAGGCAGAATTACTGATGAGGGGCTGTTGGAGTGTCCATACCACGGTTGGGCTTTCTCCGGAGATGGCAGTTGCCAGCGGATTCCCCAGCAGATTGCAGGTGGAACAGCAGAGACTTCTAAACGTGCTTGCGTGGCATCTTTACCTACCACTGAACGACAAGGACTATTATTTGTTTACAGTGGTAACCCGGAAAATGCTTCCAAAACCAAAGTTCCTATTATTGAGCCGTTAAAAGAATCCCCCAATGGGTGGATTGTCATCAACACATTTCGAGATGTGCCTTACGATGCGCTAACACTTCTGGAAAATATACTTGACCCCAGCCATGTATCCTTCACACATCATCGAACTGTGGGGAATAGGGCAAATGCAGCACCACTGGAACTGGAGGTCATTGAATCTGGAAAACACGGATTCAAAGGCATTTGGAAGCAAGGTTTACAACCAAGGCAGTCGGGAGAGTTATCCACAACCTTCGTTGCACCTTCTTTAATGTGGCATGACATAAACTCCCAGCGTGGCAGAATCCTAACTGTTGTCTACGCTACACCTATCCGTAAGGGAGAGTGTCGTTTATTTGCCCTTTTTCCCTTCAAGTTTCCCAACCAACTTCCGGGTTTATTGATGAAGCTTAGACCGCGCTGGTACTATCACATCGGGCAAAATGGCGTTTTAGAAGACGATCAAATTTTCCTCCATTATCAGGAACGGTATCTAGAAGCTAAAGGAGGCAGCCCTAACTTTGCTAAGGCGTTCTACTTACCTACTAAAGCAGATAGTTTTGTTTTTGAATTACGCCAGTGGGTGAACCAATACACTGCCGAACCATTTCCAGAGGAAACTTTCCCGCCACCATTGTCTCAAGAGAGTCTGTTAGAAAGATATCATTCGCATTCAGCAAAGTGTGCAAGTTGTAGAGATGCACTTGCTAAAATTCAGCAACTCAGGTTTTGGTGTGGAGTTATGGCAGTAGTTACTTTGGCAATTACTCCACTCCTGACATTATTTTTGGATATAAAATCAGTTCCAGTAGCTGTGATTGAGACAGTAACGCCCCTTGCCTTCGTAATAGCATGGTTAGGACTGAGTAAACTCCAAAAGCAGTTCTATGATGGGCGGGCTGTACCTCCACGTAACCTACCTGAGAAAAACTGAAACCCATGAAAAAGCGGTTTTTTGCACTACCTATTTGTTTCTAATACCAATTTCAAAAATGTTTACAACATAAAGAAATATTTTTAGCGCGTGCTTACGCTATAGGTTTAGAAGCAGAAAGGCTTTCACTTGCAGAAGTTAAATATGCACGGAAAAAAGCTGAAACTAGGGGCAAAGATATTTCTTCTATTGGCAAGGAAATACGCGCTAGGGCAATCACAGAGTGATAAAATTCTGCGTCAGACATTGAGATAATTTTTGTGGCGACTACCTCCGGCGAAGGCAGTACCAAAATATATTCGTCATCAATTTCTTCATAACTGAATCCAAGTTTTTCGGCAATCAAATCTAATTCTTCATACAAACAATTCCCTTGAGGATTTTCAACCCAATCTGTCAACACTTCTAGCATTTGCAAATTGGATAAACGGTCGAAGCTATTCCTGACGTTCTCAATTAATTCCATTACTTTTTCTGTTGGGTCTATATCCTCCTGGTCAGATGCATCTAGTTCACTAGGCATCCATTCTTCTTCTAAAAAACTTGCCAATCTTTCGATTCTATTTGGAAACGTTCCTTGAGATAAACATCGTCTGATCCCTGACCGAAGTTGGTTATTCGACAGATCGCAGGTGATGCCGCCTTTTATCAACTTTGTGGTTTCAACGCCTAGAATTTTGCTGCACTTAAGCAACCCTTCTCGACCCATTTGGTTGAAAACACTCTGATCAATTTTGTTTGTGTTTTTTCTGACCATATAATTTC
>CAZZVG010000660.1:0-3122 GCA_964657295.1 Iningainema sp.
CACCACCATCTCAAGGGGAAGGGGGTACGGTTGGTAAATTTTGGGTTTACGAGCAGGCAATTCGAGTCCCATATTATGGAATTTATGAAGTAACAAAAGCACGGGTAGAAGTTTACCATCTAGTAGATAATACTTACCAGTTGATGGCAGCTAATGAGCGGGGACATTACCCAATTACTCCTTCGGGAGTAGAATTAGGCATTTGGCAAGGGCAGTATCAGAACGCAGATCTCCCTTGGTTACGGTGGTGGGATCTACAAGGAAATTTACTGCTCACAGGTGATGAACGTGCTGAAGTTGAACAGCAAAGGGCTGAACAGGAGAGGCAAAAGCGCGAGAAAATTGTCGAGCAACTGCGATCGCTTAGCCCCGAACAACTCGACGCTTTGGGCATTGACTCAAATTTATTGGATTAACTTAAGTTGTTGATTCTACAAGTAAGTCGGCACAAATAAAGTTAACTTCTTAGAGCCGTCCTTTGTCTGTTGTCAAAAGTCAATTGGTAATAGTTTCAGCCTTCTTTACTTTTCTTAATAAAGTTATATTTATTTTCTCCCACCGACTTAGACGCTTGCTGGTAATGGGAATTAGTGGTTGGTTGTTGATTGTTAGGAGTGATGAATCTCCCTCTCCCACCTTGGCGATCGCTCTGTGAATATGCTATATTCAACTCATAGTCGTTATGAGTTCGTTTTAATATGACTAATTCCATAGAAAATTTGGTAATTATCGGTTCGGGCCCTGCAGGGTACACAGCTGCTATTTATGCGGCAAGAGCTAACCTCAAACCAGTTATCTTTGAAGGATTTCAAGCTGGGGGCTTACCTGGTGGGCAATTGATGACAACCACTGAGGTGGAGAACTTTCCTGGGTTTCCCGAAGGAATTACCGGACCACAATTAATGGATCGGATGAAGGCGCAGGCAGAGCGCTGGGGGGCTGAGTTATATACTGAGGATGTGATTGAAGTAGACTTAACTCAGCGTCCTTTTACTGTGCGTTCGGAAGAACGAGAATTTAAAACTCACAGCATCGTGATTGCTACAGGTGCGACAGCAAAGCGCTTGGGTTTACCAGGCGAAGATCAATTTTGGAGTCACGGGATCTCCGCTTGTGCAATTTGCGATGGTGCGACACCTATTTTCAACGGTGCGGAATTAGCTGTCATCGGTGGTGGAGACACAGCAGTGGAAGAAGCGGTTTACCTCACCAAGTATGGTTCCAAGGTGAATATGCTATTGCGGGGAGACAAAATGCGGGCTTCCAAAGCCATGCAAGATCGGGCATTAAATAACCCAAAAATCCAAGTCCACTTTAATACGGAAACGCTGCATGTGTTCGGTAACGGTCACATGGATGGAGTCAAAATCCGCAATATCAAAACAGGCGAAGAAAGCGAACTGCACGTTAAAGGTTTATTCTACGCTGTTGGTCACAATCCTAATACATCTTTATTTACTGGACAACTGGAACTCGATGAAGTTGGTTACATTGTCACCAAACATGGTTCGCCAGAAACAAGCGTAGAAGGTGTGTTTGCTGCAGGCGACGTACAAGATCATGAGTATCGTCAGGCGATTACGGCTGCAGGAAGTGGCTGTATGGGGGCGATGTTGGCAGAACGTTGGTTGTCGGTGAATGGTTTGATTCAGGAATTCCACCAACAGGGGGAAACTCCAAGCAATGAATATGAAGTTCAACCAGAGCAAAAGAAAACTGAAGAAAAACTGGCGAGTGAATTTGATTTGAATGCAACGCGCCATGAAGGTGGTTATGCATTACGGAAGTTATTCCACGAAAGCGATCGCCCAGTTATAGTCAAATATGTTTCTCCAGGGTGTGGTCCCTGCCATACCCTCAAGCCGATCTTAAATAAAGTCGTGGATGAATTTGACGGCAAAATCCACTTTGTAGAAATTGACATCGACAAAGACCGAGATATTGCCGAGAGTGGTGGTGTGACAGGGACACCGACAGTTCAGTTCTTCAAAAATAAGGAACTGGTGAAGGAAGTCAAAGGCGTCAAGCCGAAGAGTGAATATCGCCAGTTGGTTGAAAGTTATCTGTAGATGTTGCAGCTTTTCAGCAATCAGTACTCAGCTTTCTGCTAAGCTGCAACATATTTCCTTTATCCTTAGTCATTAGATTACTAGCTGATGGCTGATCGCTGATTGCTACATATGACTACGACAAAAAGTCCATCAAGATTTTTTCGATTTGCTAAAAACCCCAGCCTATCTCAACAATTGATGCGGGTGGGGTTAATTATTACCTTCTTGTTTATATTCATAGCATTCTTCGCTCCTGTCTTTCAAATATTAGGATGGGTGCAAAATCCCACGGATTCCCTGGTGAACCCGATTCACGTACCACCCTCACTTAAATATTGGTTCGGTACGAGTCGCCAAGGCTATGATGTATTTTCACGTACATTATTTGGTACCCAAGCTGCATTGCAGGTCGTGTTGCTAGCGACAGCGCTCAGTATGTTTATTGGTGTGCCTTTAGGCATGTTAAGTGGCTATATCGGCGGTAAACTCGATAAAGTCTTACTATTTATAATGGATAGCATTTATACCTTGCCTGGGTTACTACTGTCAGTGACATTGGCGTTTGTGGTTGGGCGTGGGATCTTAAATGCTGCGATCGCAATTAGTATTGCTTACATTCCACAATATTACCGTGTTGTCCGCAATCATACAGTTAGTGTTAAAACTGAAGTCTTTATTGAGGCGGCTCAAGCATTAGGCGCAAATACTTGGCAAGTTCTTTCGCGGTATCTATTTTTCAATGTCATTCAAAGTGTACCCGTCCTCTTAACCCTGAATGCGGCTGATGCCATTCTGGTTTTAGGCGGGTTGGGTTTTTTAGGGCTAGGACTTCCAGAAGAAGTGCCGGAATGGGGACATGATCTCAAACAAGCTTTAGATGCTCTCCCGACAGGGATCTGGTGGACGACTCTTTTCCCTGGTTTAGCTTTGACGTTAATGGTCGTGGGGTTATCACTACTCGGTGAGGGGTTGAACGATTTTGTCAATCCCCGTTTGCGGAGAGATAATAGAATGCGGAAGTAAGTCAACAACCTCTGACTTTTCACGGGATGTGGAAAAGGGATAGTGGTT
>CAZZVG010000660.1:3132-4496 GCA_964657295.1 Iningainema sp.
AACCACTATTTTTTCTTGTACTTGGAAATGAATCTTTACACAGCAAGGTCACTATGGTTAATTGAAAGCGATAATGGTTTAAATGATTTCAGGTCTTTAGTCAACAATCTGGTAAAAATTAAGTATGCTTCAGCAACTTAGACAAAAATTTTTGAGTAAGGTTTTTATAAATTCTTCTCGTGTTTATTTGTTGAAATATAATCTAGAGTTTGCTTCAAATATAGAGCCGGGAAAATTAGTTCTTGATGCTGGCGCTGGAAACGCACCATATAAAGAGCTTTTTAAGCATACTAAATATGAAACTGCGGATAAATTTTCTGAATCAAGTACATATGTATGTGACCTTGGATCTATACCGGTAGAAGATGAAAAATTTGATTTTATCGTATTTAATCAAGTTCTTGAGCATCTACCCGAGCCGAAAGAAGCTTTAAAAGAACTAGCAAGAATTTTAAAACCTGAAGGAAAGATCATATGTACTGTACCACTTTTCTACGAAGAACATTTGCAACCATATGATTTTTATAGATATACACAATTTGCCCATAATTATTTATTTAAAGAGGTGGGATTAAGTATAGAAAGATTAGAATGGTTAGAAGGATATTTTGGTACAGTTGCTTACCAATTGGAAACAGCATTCAAATACTTACCTGTAAATCCAAATAAGCTTGGTGGTATGTTAGTAGGAGTGATTCTTTGTCCAATAATTTGCACTGTTAAAATAATTTTCCTATTACTTTCGTTTATGTTTTACAGAATAGATATAAATATTAAGTTTACATCTATGGGGTTTCCCAAAAACTACATCATAATAGCTCGAAAATAAAATGTAAGGATTACTACAGTCCGGGGGTAGGGTTGAAAACAGCTTGTTTGTTTTATGTATACCACAAAACTTTTTTGACGGGGAATAGATTCCCGATTGGGTACACCATGCATGAATACATTTGCTCTGCGCCCTATGATTTTCGGTCATCCTCTGCCGATGTCATTCTTAATTTTTCATGGCTACTCAAATGTCTTTTTTGGCTTTTTTATAAGGAAAATGCCGATTGTGACAGTTGAGGTGCGGAATGTGGGTTATGTAAGTCATTTGAGATTTTTGCAAAAATGGGATGCTCCCCCCCTTTCCGACTCCCTATTTCAACGTTTAATTGTCTAAAATCTTGTTTGTGGTATTTCTATTTTAGAGATTTATGAAAGATACTATTTCCTTAATTGCTGCAGCTGCTGGTGGTTTGATGCTTTCCGTCGCCCTTGCGGGCATTTTACGTGGGACGCCATTAACATCCTGGCAAAGTTCGCCTATCGATCTCACCTTAGTGGCCAATCAGCAGTTCACTTCCGTTCATTTAGATAAA
>CAZZVG010000661.1:0-4495 GCA_964657295.1 Iningainema sp.
AAATGGGGTAACAACTTCCATATTGAATTAATAGAGGAATGAAACCATGACTAGACAAAGAATGGTACAAACTAATCAGCAGCAAAATAGTGAGAAACCCCAAGCGTGTGGCAAAGGTTTGTGGAAAGGGAGGAAGAGTCAGAGGATGCATTGAAGCCGGAAAGGGGAGGCGCGAGAGAAAAATTTGAGGGATTATGGAGTGAAGAATTCGATGAAGAAGTCAGCATGGGAGCCCGCACAGCGGAGAAGATGAGGGAGTGGAGGATGTGGGTAAAAATATTGGAGGCAGTTGAAACGAAACAAATATTGTTCGGAATCGGAGAAGACCACTTGAGCCGTTTAATGCCACTATTAGAGGCACATCACATCAGCAATATGTACATGTCTGGTTTTATAACGTTGATGAAAGAGCAGCACCGGCAATAACGTAGGAGTAGGGGGGCACTAGTCAGGCATGTAAGTCAAGATAGAGGAGTTGTCGAGGGTAGAGAGAGGGAGAGGTTGAGGGAAGGGAGGGGTAAAAGTCGTTGAACGGGAGGTATCAACAGATCAGGGCAGAAACCCGACCCAGAAGGCTATGCCGGTAGGAAGATAACAGCAAGATCCCCAACTTCGTTGTGTATTCTCTCATTCCGAAAAAAATATGGATTAGCTTGTAGAACCTGACCCAAATGCGATACGATGCAAACACCATTTAGCCAGAGTGCGGGCACCCCTGTTCTAACCCACCGCCACCAATGTCTCACATATTCCCCAATGCGGAAAAAATCCGCACCTTGCTCATAAAGCCGAGAAACACGTTCGACAAACCTCTCCACCGTCTTCGCCGCTATCTCTAACCCCTCAGGCGAAAACCAATAACCTAAAAAATCAAACCCATGAGAGATTCTGCCAATGAAAGTTTTATCTGGATGAAGTTCCAGTTTCAACTCCCCCATCATCTCCTTCACCGCTTTAATCGCCCCCCGCAACTTCCAGCGCGTCGGTACCAAAATCACCCAGTCATCCATAAACCGGGCGTAAAAAACTCCCAACTTCGCCATGCAGTCATCTAAAGGTTTCAAATACAAAGCGCCCATCAAAGGAGACAACGGACAACCCAAGGAGATCCCCTTTGTGATATCCTCATACACTCCTTCATCCGAAACAAATTGCAGTAGATGTATATTCATTACACCCTGCAAAACATGGTTTAGTGCGATCGCCCATGTATGAAGGTTGATGAGCGTGCTATCGCTAATAGAGTACAAAACTGATTTTAAATGTGATCGCTCAGTTGTAACTTAAGTCGAGGTTCGTAACCATTCAATTGTCCAACAGCCGAAGTTTTTTACCAAATTGAGGAATTTGACGATGGGTCATAAAGAAATTACACAATCATATCAGATGCGCCAACGTGAGCCATCTCAAGAGAGTGGAATTTTACAGCGTGCAGCTGTTCGTTCGGTTTCGGACGCACAGCTACAATCAACAGAAGATAAACAAGTGCAGCCATTGGGAAATTCTGTTTTATCTAAAGACTTTAGCCGAGTGCCTATCAGCACGACTAAACCACAGCGGATAATGACGAAGCTGACAATTGGGTCAGCAGAGAATGAATACGAACGAGACGCAGACCGGGTAGCAAAAGAGGTGGTGCAGCGAATAAATGCACCTGCGTCTGTGCGGTTAGGTGAAGATGAAACAGTTCAGGGAGAGGAAATGGAGACAAAAGATAACAAAGCAAGACTTATGAGGTCGCCAATATTACAGCGTAAGTCTAGTGATGCTGGGATGACTGCTACGCCAGAATTGGAAGCCTCCATCAACCGAGCAAGGGGTGGCGGACAGCCGATGGCAGACAATATTCGGCAACCGATGGAAAAGGCATTTAGTGCTGATTTCAGTAGAGTGAAGATTCACACAAATTCTCAATCTGACCAGTTGAATCAATCAATTCAGGCTCGTGCGTTCACCACTGGGCAGGATGTGTTCTTTCGGCAGGGGGCGTATGAGCCGGAGAGTCGAGGGGGGCAAGAGTTGATCGCCCATGAGTTGACCCACATTGTCCAACAAAATGGTGGGGCAGTGCAGCGAAAAGTAGCTTATAAGAATCCATCAAAAACCAAGATTTCTGAAGTAAAAAAAGCCTTGAAGAAAAAGTTTAAGAAGAAAAATAAAATCTTTAAAGACGAGGATCAAAACGTTATTAACACTATCCTCACCTCTGAGTTTCCCGATGATAAGCTGTTTAAAGCCCTCAATGATCTTTCCGATGATAAGCAAGACTATGGAACATTTGATTTAAACAATGACCAACATCTTATGTTGCTTTTTCATGCAATCAAGAAACGTTTGAACTTACCATTACCCAATGAAGAATCAGAAAAAGAGAACAAAGCTGCCGAAAATAAGGAAAAAGAACAGAAAGAATATTTTGCTAAATCTCCCGATCCTAGTATGACGTTTGAGACAGCCTTTTTAGGTGCAGGAGCTGCAACTGCTTATTATCTGACCACGATGGGTAGTAGTTTTGATCGCGATAAAGCCATTGTCATTGGGCCAAAGCAGCCTTGGGCAGGAGAACGTGGTCCAGGCGTGATTAATCATCCCATGCACATGATCGATGCTCTGCGTAAGGAGGTTGGATTAGGTGATGAATCTCTGGCTCCACGCGAGAAATTTTCCGAAATAGTTGAGAAAGTGATCAAAAAATATGTCATTCTTAGAAGATTGAATAAAATCGAACAAGTTACTAAAATCAGCAATAAGGGAGAAGCATATTATCAAATTAAGGTTGAGAAAGATATCACTTATTACGCGAAAAAAGTTGTAGCAGGTCTGGGCATAGGGCCGCATATTACGCCCAAGAATCAGACTCCCCTCAAAGATCGGCGTGCCATCAATATGGATGAGTTTCAAAAACGTGCTTCGAAAATTAAGTTAGAAGTAGAAAAACCCCAAGATATCACAGTGGTAATTTCAGGTGGCAATGCCGCGATCGATGCTGTTATGACATCAATCCACAACGGATTCAAAATTATATGGGTGACAGGTAGCCAGCGTCCTGCCTTGCTACCTGGTACTGACAATGAAACCGTGGAAGAAGAGTACGATAAGGTCATACAACAACAGGCATCAAAAATTTCGCAGGTTATCAAAAGATATGCCAAAATTGCTAAGGAAAACCCGGAACCTGATAAAGGGAAACCCATTATTGTGGAGACAGATGAAGGTGAAATTCAGGCTGATTATTTTGTGTATGCGATGGGGCCGGATATCAGCAAGATAAAGGATGTTTTTAATAAAGAAATTGTTCTCAATAATCTTGTACCCACCTACGATAAAAATCGTCAATTTGGAAGCGAGGGTTTAAGCACAGTTGTTGGTTTAGAGGTAAAAAATCGGAGCAAGGATGATAAGACTTCGCTGGAGATTATTGGTGGCAGTGCCTTCCGTATGGCAGGAGATGTGGAATACGATTATCTGTCCGGTCAATATGATCTGCTTAACTCAATGCTATCCGATCTGCTTTCAGACAATCTTTCTTCAGTCCCTAAGGTGTTTCAAACCACATATAAAACTTGCAGTGACGAGCTGCCCAGAATGCGCAACCTTTTAACCAAAATCAAAAACGCTACCCAACTCTCTGATCTATCAGATGTTGCCACTGCTCCTAAGTTCTCCGAAGCCACATTAAAAATTGAAAGCCTAGAGCGTAATCAAGCCTATGAAGGATTGAAACAGAAGTATCTAAGCTTTCTTCGCTTTATTGAGAGTTATGCCACGATGTTGACAAATTACACGGAATCTGTGAAAGAATATCTTCAGAAGAAGGCTGAGGCGGAACAAAATCAGAAGAGATTGCGTGCTCCTGATCCTCGCACAGCAGGCGTACATATGGGCAAAGTAATAGAAACCTTGCCGTTGAATATAGCTGTCAACGATCAATTGACTCCAACCCGCAGTCAGATTGAAGCTACACAGGCGTTTGTACCAAGATATGTAACTGAGGATGTTAACTTTGCCACGGACAGCAGCACAGTGCTTTCAATCTACATTTCCGTGAATTTTCCTAATCTTAGCGATCAGCAGGTTGATGAGTGGGTTGATCGAATTATTCGCTGGCGTCGTCCGTCAGAGGATGACAGGAAAAAATATACTATGCTGCACGGGCCGATACCCAATCCCAAAGGAAAGAGTAGAGAAAACGCTCTTAGCTTTGGCAAATGGTTCAAAAAGTGTTTAGCTGAAGAGAATGCTAAAGCAGCAGAAGAGCAGAAATGATATAAAGGCGTAAGAGCGATCGCTTTCTCTATTCTCACCAAAAATGAGATCGCTCATGTATGAAATTTGATGAGCATATGATCGCAACTCTCATAGCCCGTAGGTTGGGTTGAGGAACGAAACCCAACAACTCAATATTCACATATTCCCAAGATATTGCGGTTTACGTCAACCAAATGCCTTCATACCGTGGGAAAAGTTGGGTTTCGCTGTCACTCAACCCAACCTA
>CAZZVG010000662.1:0-4494 GCA_964657295.1 Iningainema sp.
CACTGGCACCGGAATTACGGAGGCGCTCCTACAGATGGGAGTGCTTGGCTAGAGGTCAGTGAGAATAATAATCAAAATAAACGTATGCTGCGTGGCGGTTCTTGGTCCTCTTATCCGTGGGCTTGCTGTTCCGCCTGTCGCTACGGCAACGACCATCCGGAATACGGGAGCTTCGACATCGGGTTTCGGGTTGCTGTTTCCGCCGCGAGGACTTAATTCTTTACACTCTTGCCCTTTAGGCCTCTACGCTTTTTCTTTTTTCCTTATCCCCGCCGAAGCTAATCGATATTTTTTTATATTTATATTTAGTACAACTATCAATATTATCCAAGAAGTGGGAGATTTTGTCAAGGGGGTTGCGCAGATAAAATTTTACTGCCTTTTGAGAATGTGAAACGCACATAACGGCGTTAGGGCAGACGGGGAATAGAGGCATTCTCAAAAACCTGCGTTTGTGAGAATGGTAATATAATACAGATACACATTGTATATCTGGCAGTCTTATGCTAGGATACAAGAGTTAAGGAGAAGATTATGCAGCCCCATAGCAGTCCTGATGTTCCTGCTCGCGCCGTCAATCTGCGTATTCGTGAGGATGTGCGGATGCTTATTGACCGGGCAGCAAAAGCGCAAAGCAAATCACGTTCAGATTTTATCATTGATGCCGCACGGCGGGCGGCGGAGGATACACTGCTTGACCAGACGTTCCTACGGGTGGATGAGGAAACGTATCAGCATTTCCTCAATGTTCTGGATGTTCCACCCCATAGTGAAGGGTTTGAACGCTTGATGAGTGTTAAGAAGCCGTGGGAATAGATGACTCTTCAAGCTCCTGTCCCTCTTTGTGATACTCATTTACTGGATGACTTTGATTGCGGAGTTGCCAGTCTGAATGACTGGTTAAAACGCCGCGCAGTTGCCAATCAAAAGAACAACGCATCACGCACTTATGTTGTAAACGATGGTCATAAAGTGATTGCCTACTATTGCCTTTCCTCTGGCGCACTAGCACTGAAGGATGCACCATCGTCTGTAAGACGGAATATGCCCGATCCCATACCCGTAGCCATTCTTGGAAGACTTGGAGTAGATACCGCATGGAAAGGCCAAGGATTAGGCGCGGCATTACTCCAAGATGCGGTGCTTCGCACAGTGCAAGCGGCAGAAATACTAGGCATCCGTGGAATAGTAGTACATGCCATATCGGAAGAAGCCAAGCAATTCTACGAGCATTACGGCTTTTCTCCGTCACCCACGCAGCCTATGACGCTTATTCTTTCCATTAAGAAATTTGTAGTATAGCCCTACTGAATTTCTTTTTCGAGATTAGATGCTGGAAAATATTTATCTACCAACTGCCCGACGAATAAACTTAAAACTCCAAACGAAATACCAAGAACCATAATGTTCAATTCTTTACTACCCAACCCAGTAATATTAGGCTTGAGAAAAGTTAAAATTAGCGCCGACATAGCCGAGATACTACCCATAATCAAAGATAGTCTTACGCTTAGTATTGAAAAGGTATAGCGTCCTGTTTGAGAAATCAAGTAGGCAACAAAAGGAATAAGTACTGCCCCTACATAAGCTGAATAAAAAAGCACAATCAAATCAACGATCGCACCACCTTTCAAAGCAATAGCTAGACTCAATCCAGCGTTGACAATCACGATGAGCAGGCGATTCCAGTTGGATGCAGGCAAAATATTGAAGTCCAACACAGTCTTGGTTTGTACCCGCAAAACGCTGCTGCCCACACCTAACGCCGGAATCAACAAAGACGCAATCAGGAAAATACCCAAAGGCTTGTCAGTTCCATGACCAATCCATGATAGAATAAAGGGGAGGACTTCTTTGCCATCAATATCTGGCGGCAAAATTCCGGCTCTGAGAGCAGCTTCAACAACTGACGAAGGTAACAAAGCGAGAAAAAACAGCGAAATTGCTGCCAGTACACAGCCTTGATACACACTGCGCACATCCTTAGCTTGGATAATAAATTGCTGATATCTCATATCAATCAGCAGCAGCAATATTGTTGACAGCGTGATGCCTATTCTTGATGGTAAACTAATTTGATCAAGTGAGGTGGCAAACTCGAAGGGCGATCGCAAATAGTCAGGCACACCCTGCAAGATCCACAATCCATAAAGCAGAGCCAAGAAATTCACAACCAACAAAGAGCGAAATATCCAGCTGACTTTTTCCACTGGTAGCAGGGAAATAATCGTAAACAAGATCGCCATTACAACCATGCCTGTGAGCGTTGATATTCCCAACACTTTCAGGATGAACGCTCCACAAATGATCTGAACAGCGCCAATGCCAATGAGCGAAGCCCAAGACATTAATCCTACCAGAACTTGCACTCCTTTGCCATAGCTCAAACCTAGTAAAGTCCAGATTTGCTTTTCTTTTGTCCAATAAAACTTTGCCAATCCTAGAAGAGCGATCGTACCCAAACTCAAAGATATCGCATAAAGACTACCTGCTGCACCCAATGTCAACGATTGCTCGGCGGTTCCTAGGAGAAACCCCAAGCCGTAATGTGCAGACACCAGTACAGCAGCTAGCGAGAAGGCACCCAATCTTCGGTTATTAACCATCATATTGAAGTGAGAACAGAATATCCGCCACTACCAATTTTGACAGGGATGCTAGCTAAGAAATCAACTATTTTACGACTGTCTTTGTTGACCGCTTGAGAAATCCCACTGCACCCACAGCACCAAATGCCAGTATACCGAAGATTGTAGAAGATTCGGGAACAGACTTAGCTTGAATCGCCGATAATGTTGCGTCTGCTAATAGCTTATAACCGTTTGTGGTAGGATGAACAGCATCAAAGAACAAAAAGTCGTTTGGGTCATTACATACACTGGCGATCGTCTGAAAGTCACCCATAACACAAGAACCAGTAACATTTTTGAACCCGAATTGTTCAGGAGAGGCTATTGCTTGGTTGAAGAAGGAATTAACATCCACAGAAATGATATTGACACCGGGATTTGCTGCGCTAAACTGCTTCAAACCATCTGCTAATAGGGCATTATGCTCGGTTGACAAAGCTGTTAACAGACTGGAAGCTCCTGTATTAGAGGCATAGGGAATCTTCCCCAAATCTGGCTGGTTAAATACTAAAATATTTTTCGCGCCGGCTTGAGCAAGTAATGTAACTGAACTTAATATATTATTGACAGTTTGCTTAGGGTCAGTGATTCCACTGAACAAGTAATCAACTCCACCTGCCCAAACCGAGTATAAAGCTTTTGGATCTGCCTTTTGGTTATTTGCTTGCAATCGTTGCGTAAACAAGCCGACTTGCGCGAGTAATCCTGGCGCGCTAGGAATGAAGGCGTTACCCAAACCAGAGTCAGAACCGCCAAAGGCAAAATTAATCCCTTGTTTGGGAATAGTCGTAGTATCCTGTAGGGCAGTGAATAAAGTGGGGGTTAAGCCGAGATCACTTCCAAGATAGTCTATCAATCCCCGATCATTGGAAAAACGTCCTTGAAAGTAAGGGGGATTTGGGGGAAAGGCTGTTGAGGGCTGAACCTTACCTCCAGATATGTTGAAAACATTGCCAGTATCAGAAAGACTATCACCAAATACATCAAGTTGATCAAAATTTGCCGCTGAAGCCTTAAAAGGTAACATGCAAGAAAAAAGTACAAATCCAGCCGCGACAAGTTGTTGTTTCATTATTTTACGCTCAATAAATTCTTTGACAGAGAAAATACGGTAACCACAAGTATGTAAATTTACTTATGGGTCATTATAGAATGAAGAGGGGAAAGAGCGAAAGTTATAAAATAATTTCTTTAATGCTTTTTTACTGAAAATTCATGTCCCCTTGCTAGCGATCGCTCTCCCTATCTGCATCTTCTAAAATAAAGCTATAATACTTTCGGTTGAACCCATGAGTGCAACGCTGTCGAGCTCACCGCCTGAAATTATTCACCTGTCGGGGATTAGCTGGAATACCTACGAAAACTTGCTAGCAGAATTGAGCGATCGCCGTCTCCGGTTGACTTACAATCGTGGTAATTTAGAAATTATGGCTCCTTCCCCAGAACATGAACTTGGTAAAGAAGTCTTAGGTCGCTTTGTAGAAACACTAGCTGAAGAATTAGCCGTTAAAATCCACCCTCTAGGTTCAACCACCTTAAAACATCCTCAACTAAGTGGTGCAGAACCTGATAAATGCTTCTACATTCGTAATATTGCTATGGTTCAGGGAAAAAGACGCTTAGACTTAACACAAGATCCAGGACCCGATTTAGTCCTGGAAATTGACGTGACTAGCAGTTCTGATAGTCGTCTCCAAGTTTATGCAGACTTTAGTGTAGCAGAAATCTGGATTTATAACGGAGAATCTTTGGTAATTAAACAATTACAAAATGACACCTATATCACCTCCCTCAGGAGCCAATTTTTTCTCAACATACCCATTCCAGAAATTGCTGGGTTTTTGCAAAAAGCTGAAACAATGGA
>CAZZVG010000663.1:0-4486 GCA_964657295.1 Iningainema sp.
ATTCCATATATATTAATTTCTCTGCTTCTAGGTTGGTGGGGGATACCTTGGGGTTTAATCTATACAGTAGAATCTCTGATCGTAAATTTTAAAGGAGGACGAGATGTTACAGCACAAGTCATGTCAACGTTGAGACAAGAATAGGAGTCCTGAAAATGTGCGGATTTTAGATTTCGCAGAAAGTTACAAGAGAGCCGGAGCATTCGGAAATTACAAAATTCCGTTCGTCACTGAGGGCTAATTGCTTTAATTAGAATTATCCAAATGGGACAGAAATGAATTAGCAAAAATCGCGGCTTGGGTGCGATCGCGCAAATTTAACCGATTTAAAATATTTGTAACATGATTCTTTACTGTCCCCTCAGAAATGTATAATTTACAAGCAATTTCTCGGTTACTAGCACCTGACGCAATTAACCGCAAAACTTCTTTTTCTCTGGGAGTAAGTTCCGCTAAACTACTTGGCGGAGATACTGACTGAGTTGGTGTCGCTTTTGGAAACTGAGTTAAAAGTTTTTTCACTATTCCCGGTCCCAGTTGAGTGTATCCTTTGTAGACAGCACGAATTGCCACGGCTAACTCTTCTGAGGGTGTATCTTTAAGTAAATAACCCATTGCTCCATTTTGCAACGCGGCTGTCACATACTCATCATCATCAAAAGTCGTCAGCACTAAAACTTTAATACCGATAAAACGCTTTTGAATTTCTCGTGTAGCCGCAACTCCATCCATAATAGGCATTCTAATATCCATTAAGACGACATCAGGGTGCAATTCTTCGATCAATTTAATTGCACTTCCACCATTTTCTGCCTCTCCGATGATTTCTAAATCTGATTCTAATTCTAATAAAGCTTTCAATCCTTGACGGATTAAACTTTGATCATCAACAAGCAATACTTTAATCATGGTAAATGAGTTGGTATAAATGAAACTATGTTATTTGACAAATGACAAATGGCCAAGGACTAATGACAGTAAACTTACTTCTTCTATCTAATTAAGTAGGTTGAGCCAAAAAACATCAATATGTAAACAAATTTTGATTAGCTTAGAAGCCTACTAACAACTTCCATGCGCTTGACGCACTCGAGGAGCGCATAGGCGAATCCTCTAAAAGCTAGAAGAGACTCAATCACGCCAACTTACTCCCTAATGACGATTTTTGTAAAGGAATAGTAACTTTAATTATGCAACCTAAACTAGGAAAACTATCGATTTTAAAATTTCCTCTCAATGCTAAAGTGCGATCGCGCATACTTTGAAGTCCAAATCCAGTGGTATTTTGTGCTAAATCAAACCCAATACCATTATCTTGAATCATTAACTCTATACTTGTTCCCGTCGTATTTAGCTCTAGTGTAACTGCTGTAGCTTGTGCATATTTACAAATGTTTGTAAATGATTCTTGAATAATTCGATAGATAGCTGTATTAATTTCGATAGGGACAGGGTGAAGTAAATTGATTATACAAATTGGTGCAATACCAGTAGAACGATGAACATTTTCCGCCAGTCCAACAATTGACTCTTCTAAGGAGTGCGCTTGTAAGGGATGATAACGGATAGCAGAGACTGATTGACGCACATCGTATAGCGACTTAGAACCTAGTTCTTTTGCCCTCACTAAGAAACTTTGAGCTTTCTCAGGGTTAGAATGCCAAAGCTTCACAGCAGTTTCTAATTGTAAATTTAAAGCTGTGAGAGAATGTCCTAATGAATCGTGTATTTCCCGAGCAATACGGTTACGTTCTTCAAGGGTAGCTTGATTTTCAATTTGTAGGGCATATTCCCGGAGTTTTTCATTGGCAATTGCTAGATTTTCTCGACTATGCCGTTCAGATAATATCACATTCATCAATATTAAAACAAACACTAAAGATAATCCAAATATCAGGGCAAAGCTTACATGAAAGAACCAAAATCTTTCTCGTGCTATTGGTGATAAAGGAATATGAGATAATCGATTAGTAAGTGTGATTAAAAACAAAATATATGAGAAACCAGTCACTATTAAACGACTAGGTAACTGAAAAATTAAACAACTGCGAATTACCAAAATAATGTAGAAAAAGGAAAAAACTCTAGCAGCTTTGCCACCATAATAACTAATTATTATAATTAGCAATATTTCAGCAATCGTATAAATTATCTTAGTTATCTGATTCTTTTTAGGCAATCTTAACCCCATCAACCCAAAAAGAGTTAAACTAACCATTGTTAGTTCTGAAAAAACCGGATAAGTCTCATGTGACGCAAATGGGATTATTGAGGTCAAGACAGTAAACCCGAATAATATCCATTCCAAGTAAAGCAGAACTTTGAAAGGATGATTGTTAATTTTAATTGAATTCATCATAAATGGGTAATGCGTAATGGGTAATGCGTAGTGGGGATGAAATTATTACCTTTTTCCCAATCCCCAATCTCAAAAAATGTTTTATGTAAGTTGATTTGCTTTTGATTGCTTATTATAAATTTGAGAGTCAAAAGAAAATGCTCTTAACTATCGATACTTAACTCATAACTTATAAGAATTGCTAGTATAATTAGATAGAAATAAAACATGACTTTTGTCATGGGTGTATTCGTGACCTTTTTCAAATGCAACTGGTGGGTAGATGCTTATATGATTGTGACATCAGGTAGGAGGAGTTAACGAGGTATAAGTTGAAAGTCAGAGCTTCATTATTTGTCACGAGTGCGATCGCCCTTGGTTTAACTGCATTCCCTTTAGCGGTCAAAGCACAACCAAATTCATCAGCACCCGCACAAGTTGCACCACAAAGAAAAAAAGTTTCACTACAAAACTGGGGACTTTCGGACACGCAAAGAGCTCAAATCCGGGAAATTCGTGAAAAAATCCGCGCTCAATTGAAAAGCGTTCTGACTTCAAAGCAGCAGGAACAGCTAAACGCCGCTATGCAAAACCCTCAAGCTCGGCGGGCTGCATTCCATAATTTGAACCTTACTCAAGATCAGAAAAATCACATGCAGCAAATCATGAAGTCACAGGAAACCCAGATTGAAGGAATCCTGTCACCGCAACAAAAGCAGCAATTACAGCAATACCGGGAGAAGATGCCTTCGCTTCGTCAGCAAAACAATCAGTAGATTCTCCCAACTTCTAAAGTTCCTCATCGCTTTGGTGGGTATTTTTACCCACCCTTTTTTCAATCTTATTAAATTGTATCATTACATTCCCGAACATGCCTTCATACACCTCTACACGATATGAAGCAACAAATGAGTAAAATTTAGACCACAATAAATGTATTCTTAGCGACGGCAGTCGCCTTCCCGCAGGGAAAACGCCTCATGCGCGCTGCCGCGTCTATGCATGAGATAAAAAAGACGTGGGTATGGTAGCTTTATTTGTGCGCCCCAAGTACTATTAAATTAAGGTTGATTTATCAATCCTACTTTTTGAAGATGACTAAAGAATTTGCCATTGGTAGTAAAGTTCGCGTTGTGACGCTACCACCCTATGTCAAAACAGCCGATCCTATGCCCATGCTACGGCCTCCCGATGTAATTTATCTTGGGGAAGAGGGTATAATTATTGATCGCCGCCCCAAAGAATATTGGAGTGTGCGTTTTGCTAAAGGAACTTTTCTTATAGATAGCCAATACATTGAAAGTGCAGACGCCTCTGGTGAAGCTTCACAAGAATTGCTCTGAGTCTTGAGTAGATTATTTGCTCTGGCGTCATTCGTCAATTAATTTACAACGCCCTAGTGGCTCATGACAGTGTTGACGAAAAAAAAGTACAATTTACACGGGCGAGAGTTGAAAATGTTCTGCTTTCAACCCCGATTCATCCCTTGACTATGCAGAGAATTCGCCTGACTCCTGAATTATTTCGTAAGTTCTCATTCTGGTTTGCACAATGATTTCACGTCGTAATTTTTTAAGCTTGTTACTTGCTTGCTGTATTGCTTTGAGCAGTTGGTTGCATTTTGCCCCAGTTGCTTATGCGCTTGGGGGTACACTTCCCACGATTAATCAACCCGCGCCAGACTTTAGTTTACCAACCAATACTGGCGATCGCAATATTTCCCTTACCAATTTTCGTGGGAAGTGGCTTGTGATGTACTTTTATCCCAAAGACTTCACTTCTGGTTGTACTTTAGAAGCGCGTCGTTTTCAGCAAGACTTACCCAAGTACTTGGGAAAAAACGCTCAAATTATCGGTGTCAGCGCCGATGACGTTAATTCCCACGCTGAATTTTGTGATTCTGAAGGGTTAAAATTCCCTCTGTTGTCTGATACAGATGGTGCAGTCAGCAAAGCTTACGGTTCATGGATAGGCTTCATATCGATGCGTCATACCTTTATCATCGATCCAGAAGGCATCCTGCGCGAAACTTTTGTGAAAGTTAATCCAGCTATCCACAGCACAGAAGTTCTAGCACGACTTAACAATTTGCAACAACCAGCGTCTTCATAGTTTTGAAGTGACAATGCGCGGATTTTAGATTTTGGA
>CAZZVG010000664.1:0-4485 GCA_964657295.1 Iningainema sp.
GACTGTGATTGAAGTAATCGAAGGAAGATTCATCTGGGCAGCGTAAGAAATAGTGGCAGCATACTGTAAATTGCCTATACAGATTGACCCAAAGTATGGAGTTTCATAATCTTGATCATCTGTTCTGATTCTTCCTGTGAGATTTGATGGTACAATTCTCGAAGAGAAAGGATTTAAGTCTCCCAAAACTTCTGTTGCTGACTGGTAGCGTCTTTTGGGAGATTTTTGCAGCAATTTACAGAGAATCTTTTCCAAAGAGGAGCTGATTGGTGCTGTAAGGTGCGATCGCCACAGCCAAACATCTTCACTACAATCAAGCAAGTCAAATGGCGACATTTGTGTTAGCAAGTGTAAGCAAATGATCCCTAAGCTATAAAGATCGCTCGTAAATACAGCTTTACCTCTAATTTGTTCTGGCGCAGCATATTCCGCACTACCAATCTGAACTGTGGTTGTTTCAAAAAGCTTGGTAGGGGCACACAACGCCCCCCCAAAATCTACTAAAATCAGTTTACCGTCTGTTTGACGACGAATAATGTTGGCAGGTTTGATATCACGGTGAACTACCTGATGATCGTGGAAAAATTGCAATACAGGCAGCATCTCTTGGAGTAGAAGCCGAATTTCGGCTTCATTGAAAACTCCGTCTGACGCTAATTCCTCTTCTAATGTTTGCCCATCAATCCATTCTTGGACTATATACTGCTGTCCATTTTGTTCAAACATGTCTAGCAGCAGAGGAACTTGTGGATGTTGGCTGAGTTCAGATAAAAGTAGAGATTCTTGGCGAAATAGTTTCTCCGCTATCGGATAACAGTGTACATGATGGCCTTGCGGAAATAATTGTTTGATGATGCAAGGTTTGGATATTGAGTCTGTCTTTTCCTGAGATTTTTCATCGACAGCAAGAAAAGTTTTCTCAAAGCCTCCTTGAATCATCGGTTTGAGGATACGGTAACGGTTATTCAGTAGTGATTGTGGCCATTGATAGCGCTCACCACAAACATTCATTGATTTTCACCCTCAAGTATTAACCATTAACTAGCAGACTTTAACTTATCCAATGCGAGGTTCAGCTTCAGGACGTTAACTCCAGGTTCACCAAAGATACCAAGAAAGCGATGATCGGTGTTTTGGTCAATCAGACTGTCCATCTGGTTGGGTTGGAGTCCTCGCGCCTTTGCTACGCGTGCAATTTGTGCTTTGGCGGCTTCGGGGGTGATGTGGGGATCAAGGCTGGAAGCAGAGGTGTAAATTAAATCGGCAGTTGGCTTGATGCCTGCTTTCTTCAAACGATTCAAGTCACCTTCAAGCCGTTTGCTGGGATCTGGATCGTTTTTGCCTTTGATGCGATCAAGCAAGTCCGGATTGCTGGGAGCAAGATTACTGGCACCCGATACCCCAGTTTTCAGCACTCCGTCTTTATCTTTTTTCGGATCGGCTGTGCTATAGGTAGTGGTACTAGGGCGACTGTTAAAATAGCGATCGCTTGTGAAAGGTTGACCAATCAATGCTGATCCAACAATTTTACCTTGGGCATTTTTAATTAAACTACCGTTTGCCTGATCTGAAAATAGAACTTGTCCGATCCCAATCATAAAGAAGGGATAAATAATAGCTCCAATGATCCACAGTACTACGGTAGAACGAATAGCTACGCTGGCTTCACGTGAAAAACTCATAATATAATCCGGTATGCGGGAAACTCAGTGTCTTTAGACCTGAGAGGGAAGCGACATGGGTACCTGTACCGTGGTCTTTCTCTCAGTTTTTATTGATAGCCATACCCATCTTTTCGATGAATGGCTTTGCAAAATCTGTGGGATACTCTTTCAACCAATCCTTTGACGGTTGAGATATTGAAACTACCAGTCAGCTAGTGTGGCTAAAAACTCTGAGACAAGCGAGAGCGTCTTTAGACCTGAGTTACTGACTAAAATTTCTCCGGTACAAACATTACAAAAAATAGATATATAGAAAGACTAACTGCAACCAGTCCTAACAGTCCCAATGACCAAGCTTGAGTTCGAGAAAACTGCTGACCGGTAGCACCGTACACAACAGGTGTAACGACTAAGTTAAAGCACATTGCGAGAAACAAATACACTGGTAGCTTGTGTCTGCGCCATTCAATCGAGATTTCGCTTACTTCTTCTAATGCTTGGATAATACGTTTCATATCTTGTTGATAATTGATAGTTGATATTGCTAACAGCTTAAGATAATGGTAGGATGATGTCGATGATTTTTATGGCAATAAAGGGGGCAATGACACCACCAACGCCAAAGATGAGGATATTGCGTCGAAGGAGTTGATCTGCTGTGAGCGGACGGAACTTGACGCCTTTGAGTGCAAGGGGAATGAGTGCGGGAATGATTAAGGCATTGTAGATCAGCGCTGAGATGATAGCAGATTGGGCACTTTTGAGTCCCATAATATTCAGTGCGCCAATTCCGGCTGCAGAAAAAATTGTGGGAATGATGGCGAAATATTTAGCGATGTCGTTGGCGATTGAGAAAGTTGTTAATGCGCCACGGGTAATCAGTAGCTGTTTCCCAATGGTCACCAAGTCAATCAGCTTGGTGGGATCTGAGTCTAAGTCTACCATGTTGGCAGCTTCTTTTGCCGCTTGCGTTCCAGAGTTCATGGCTACACCGACATTTGCTTGCGCCAGTGCTGGTGCATCGTTAGTGCCATCTCCTGTCATGGCTACGAGTTTCCCTGAGGATTGTTCGGTGCGAATCACATCAATTTTGTCTTCTGGAGTTGCCTCGGCGATGAAATCATCCACCCCTGCTTCTTCGGCAATCACTGAAGCCGTAATCCGGTTGTCACCTGTAAGCATAATGGTGCGAACACCCATGCGACGGAGTTGATCGAAACGTTCACGCAAACCTGGTTTCACGATATCTTTCAGGTAGATGACACCATAAATCTCGTTATCTAGACAAACGGCAAGTGGTGTCCCGCCTAACCGGGAAACTCTTTCATAGGCTGCTTCTAACTCATCAGGAATGGTACCATTCCGGGAACGCACAAATCCCTTAATCGCATCCACTGCCCCTTTACGGACTTGTTTACCATCAGGTAGATTGGTGCCACTCATCCGGGTTTTTGCTGAAAACTCTACAGCTTCGGCATTCTTGGTATTAAAGTCTACTCCAGTCTGGTACTTTTCTGCCAGTGCCACGATGGACTTACCTTCTGGCGTCTCGTCAAATACGCTAGCAGCTCGAGAGACTCGCGCCACCTCTTCGACTGGGTGATTTTTGAAGGGGATAAACTCATCCGCCATCCGGTTCCCTAAAGTAATGGTGCCCGTTTTATCAAGTACGAGCGTGTTGATGTCACCGCAGGCTTCCACTGCTCTTCCGGAGGTGGCAATGACGTTAAACTGAGCAACTCTATCCATCCCAGCGATCCCGATCGCACTTAGCAAACCACCAATTGTCGTGGGAATCAATGCCACAAGCAGCGAGATTAAAATAGCAACACTTGCACCTGTACGCAAGCTGTCACCTGCTGAAGCTCCATAAATGGTACTAATAAAGTTGGCTATGTAGCTGGCGTAAGGAGGAATTGTCGCCACCACAATCAAGAACACCTGAGTTAGTACGGCAAGTAACACCGTTAGGGCAATTTCGTTAGGAGTCTTGGTACGTTCCGCCCCTTCTACTAAGGCAATCATCCGATCAATAAAGCCTTGACCTGGATCGGCAGTAATGCTGATGACAAGTTCATCGGAAAGCAGGCGCGTTCCTCCCGTCACCGAACTAGCAATATCTGTCCCAGGTTGCTTGAGAACAGGCGCAGATTCCCCTGTAATCGCAGATTCGTCTACAGAACCAATGCCTTGTATCACCTCTCCATCAGCAGGAACCATATCTCCGGCTATCACCTTCACGCGATCGCCTTTTCTTAGTTCTGTGGAATTGACTTCCTGTATCGAACCATCAGGCAAGATTTTGCGGGCATTGGTATCGGAGCGCGTTGCTTTGAGTGCATCTGCCTGTGCTTTCCCGCGTCCTTCGGCAACAGCTTCAGCTAAATTCGCAAAGACAACTGTAAAAAATAAAATGAATGTAATCAACCCGTTTAACAGACGTTGCTGATTTACATCTGCTTTGATTGATCCAAACAGGTTGGGATCAAGAGTGACGAGGAAAGTGACAATTGTCCCCACCCAAACGACAAACATCACTGGGTTCTTGACTGCAGTTCGGGGATTAAGCTTGACAAATGACTCACGAACTGCTCTCTGATAAAGTCCCCGCATATTTGCTTTAGGTACTTGTCTGCGAGAGTGCGAGTCCTGGTTTCGCGAAGCACGCTGTGAACGGTCAGTCTTAGTTTGCATAGATTTGTTAACGCCTCTTGTACGGGCGGGTTTTGTCAGATGTTGTTGTTTACTTGGATGTTGTTTCTATCAAACCCGCACCTACGCGCCCCTTGTACGGGCGGGTTTTGTCAGATGTTGTTGCGAT
>CAZZVG010000665.1:0-4477 GCA_964657295.1 Iningainema sp.
AGAACTTGCAAAGTGGTATGGCTCGGGCAAATGCGCTACAGAATGCACAGGTTTATATACGCAAAATTACGGTCAAAGAATTGCGGAAATCAGTTTTGGGTATTGAGTTACTAAAAGAATTGATGGGAGTAAAGGAATTATGAGAAGACAGCAAAATTGATTCTCAAGAAAAAGACACGCTGTTAGCGCATCCTTTTTACTGGGGAGCATGGATTTGTCAGGGGGATAGTGAACCTTTAGTGAAGCTGGAAGTTCTGAACTAGAAACATCGGCGCAAATAAAGCGACTGTCTGCTCTTCCCGACTCAACATCTGAAAAAATTCAACCTGCCCCAGACAAGGCAAAAGTTAAAAGTTAAAAGGCAAAAGAAAGAATTTTAATGATGGGGATTCTCTTTTTACTTTTCACCAGCCTTTTCCACCCTAAATCGTTGCTATCACATCTCCAGTTTGACTGGTGTCATAACCACCGAGAGCTTTTAACTGGGAGTGAATCAATCGATGTTCCAGAGTACTGAGAAATTGCTTGACTGCTGCTTCTTCCAGATATTCTTTCAGAATGACTAAGTCATATCGTGAGGAATGTAGAGGAATAAATCCTAGTCCAAAGGAAGCCGCTATAGAGGCTGTGCTAATACCTGCATTAGCAATCCCTGATACTACAGCTTCAGCCACTTCTTGATGACTTCTGACTATATGCTCAAATCCTCTCACAGCATGGGATGGCAGTTCCTCCTCTTGGAGTTTCCGTTCCAAAAGCATACGAGTCCCCGCACCAAGTTCTCGGTTGACAATCATTGCTTTGGCTTCTACAATATCAGTAACTGTTTTAATTCCCATCGGGTTTCCAGATTGGACTAAGAGTCCCTCCTCCCAAACACCAAGGGTAATCAAAACGGCTGCCCTTCCATTGAGAACTTTACGGACAAAGGGAGTGTTATGCTCCTGGGTTTGGGGATCATACAGATGCATCCCAGCAATGTGAGCTTCACCTCGACACAGACTGCTTAATGCATCCATGCTATTGGCAAAGTTATACTGAACTCGCAGTTGCGGATGCCAGCGTTCGGCGGCTTGCGCCCAGAGTGAGAGTACAGGCGTACAACCTGCGATCGCCACCGTATTGTGCATTCTGTCGAGATCGTCAAGTAGCCTCACCCGAACTGTGTTTGTACCTGAGAGGCTATTCACTTCTCCGTCAGCCGGAATCATCTCTAAGCGAAATGCTTCTTTTCCGACGAGGGGATATGCTACCCATTGTCCCCCAATCCGCGCCAAACTCACTCGCTGTTGTTGACTGCAAGAGATAGATTTGGCAACAACTGCTTCCACTTCCTGTAAATCCTGCTCGAACCAGAAGAGATCCTCGACATGACAATTCAGTACTTTCGCTAAACGTAGTGATATGGCAACTGAGGGAGCGCATTGTCCTGACTCTACACCACTAATTGTCTGACGGGTGACTCCAGCTAGCTTAGCCAAATCTTGTTGGCTCATACCTAAGCGGGTTCTGACTGACTTTAAGTTGTTACAAAGTTCTTTTTCAGGCCTCATCTAGTCTATCTTCGTTACAAAATACGTAGCGAGTTGAAGCGGATTTACCAGTTCTAAAGAAGAACATTGAGGCGAACTCAATTTCCTCTAAAAATGTAATTTTGAAGCATGTTCTTTTAATTCCCATTATCACTATAGCATAGCAATCGCTAATTTATTTGCAGAATGCTATTTTTTTTGCGAATCAACTGCTAAATAGTGAAGATACTTACTCCATAAGAGTTTTAAAAAAAATTTTCTCTTCCCAATCCCCATGTATCTGCTTTTATCAAGCAAATACGCTATTGAATGAACCGGAGATCGACGTAAAAAAACCTAGGTCTATTTTCTTTTTGACGGGCACCAGGAGAAGTGAGAGTGGATGAGAACCAACTGAGAACCACTATAAATATTCTTCTCGCAGTTCGCGAGTGATAAGTAAATTATGCGTCAGTTGAGCAGACAAATGAAAATCGGTCAAGAAATTTGGTAAAATTAACATTAAGTACAAGGTAAAGAGTGATGACAACTTCAAATAGTGAATCTAAAATCACCAAAACCGATCAAGAGTGGCGCGAGACGTTAACGGAAGAACAATTTTGCGTACTACGTCAGCATTCAACAGAACGGCCAGGTAGTAGTCCACTAGATAAACAATACGCTCAGGGGACTTATGAATGTGTGGCGTGCGGACAACCACTCTTTACATCTGGAACCAAGTTTAACAGTGGTACAGGGTGGCCGAGTTTTTTCGCTCCAATAGAAGGTGCGATCGCAACAACAATTGATAAGTCATTGTTCATGACTAGAGTGGAAGTGCATTGTAGTCGATGCAATGGACATCTAGGTCACGAATTTAATGATGGTCCGGCACCTACAGGTAAGCGCTACTGTATGAATGGTGTTGCTTTGAAGTTTATTCCAGAGTCGGATTAACTTTAAGAGTTTAGCTTTGTAGACCAAGTTTTCTAAGTGTTTAGGCTCTTTTTGTCTCAAAGATTTGAGCGATCGCCATGCATCAAGCAGAAGATAGGCGATCGCTCTTACAAATTCCTCTTCCTTTCTCTTGCGTGACTCCCTATAGGTACACACAGGAATTAACTCCTGGTGTACAACCGCAACTCCAGTACTCAGCTGCTTAACTAGCCCCATTATTCAATTCATCAACCCCAATCTCCCAATAAATCTGATTCTCACTTGGGGGATAGATACGGATTATAGAACTGTTGGAAAACCGCTTTAACCTGTTGACTATCTGAGGAATTGCGTCTCCAACATGCCAGTAATTTTCTATGTCATAGCAAATAATAATGAGGACGAGGGGACTGGTATTTGCTTGGAAATACCAGTGGCAATGTGACAAGAGAACCCTTGTAATGGAACTGATGGTTTGGTAAAAAAGCTTACCAGTAGCTTCTGACAGTTGTCTATGCAGTAATTCATCAAGTAGCGTTGTCTTAATGGGAGGAACATCATCTGGATGAAGGGAAGATTTATTCATGACAAAACCTCTTTCTAGCAACAGATTAATTTACACCAATTTCGGATCATCAATTAACAAGAACGCTGGTAGTTAATAGTTTTTTATTGTACAAAAAGGATGGCGAAGTAACTTTTTATTGATGCTAGTTCCTATTTCCTCAAACTTGGTGAAGTGCTTCACCAACTCTAGGAAGCGCCGCTTGTCAAAAATGCCCTGAATTAATATTTCCAGCTCAGTTTCTCCTGGCTGTGGAAAATCTTCACCATCAATTGTGTGCCAAGGCTGGAATTCTTTCCAGTTAGAGGTTAATGTGCCGACTCTTGCCTGCTTTCCACAGGCAATAACGAGAAATGCATTATAAGAAAACAGCGTCGGCATTTTTTGCTTGTAGATTTGCAGTTGCTGATAAGCATACATCAGTGTGGCTTTTTTATTCCTTGGGTGAATCCACACAATGACTGCTAAAGGTAACCCATTGATCAAGACAACTATATTCAGACTGTGAGAATCTCTGTCCGAGACAATAGTCGATGGATGAATGACGAGCCAGTCATTAGAAAGTAGATTGGCTGAATCAATTAACCATACTTTGTCATAAACTATATGGTTGTTGACACGATATTTAACATCAATCCCAAGGCTCAACAGTTTGTGGAAACAACGGTTATTTTCCAGCACGTCAGAATCTGTACGAGTCACCTTAGAGATGACTGTTTCGATAGCTTCATGTGGAATTTGAGGATTAATCCGCTTTAACGCATTGCGCAGGCGATTTACGAACAGGCTAAACGAAGCAAACTCGTTGCTACACTCTGTACAATCTTTATCGGGCATGTCTGATGACAACAGGACAGTATAACCGATGACATCAAACCAAGTGAACAAATCTGGTAAGGCTACAGACGATGTAAAATCACGGTGGCGAAGCCTTTTGGGAAGGCTAGTCGCTTTTACAATTGCAATTCTTGACAGTGCTAGATTCATTGCTAGTGAGAGACATAATTTTTAGTTAACGCACAAGCCTTTTGCACAACTCTAAAATCAAGGATTTGCACATATTAGTTGGTAGACTCCCAACGATGTAGTAGACTCTTATGGTAATTATCAAACCTTAAATATATTCTCAAAACTGTATCAAAAGTAGCAAAACTACCAATAAATTTGGTAAAAGCAGATCGCGAGTATAGCGTGGCATAAATTACCAGACAGTTGAAAACAGCTTAAAACTAGATTTATTTATTCTGCTGTCTCCTGTTTTTTGAAGTTAGATGTTTAAACTTGTTACCTGTTATTTTAACAGAAAGTTGGTATTCATTTGTTAAAAAGTATTGCAATATACATTTAGCCTAATCAAGTGCATTTCTTGAAACAGCCGTTTGCCTGGTTGGACTACTCTACTCATAGATCCTGACTCCAGGCATTTTGGCAACTGTTTCAATTAAAGGATTGGTATTGTGTCTAG
>CAZZVG010000666.1:0-4472 GCA_964657295.1 Iningainema sp.
CGGTTAATCCATAGAGGTGGGCTATCATCCCGTCAAGTTCTGCTCGCAGTTTGGCGCGTTCTGTCTCGTTAGTAACGCCTTGTTGGTGGGAACCTAAGCCGACTTCTTGCGCGAGTTTGTCAAATTCTGGTGTGGTGCAGATAAGTTTGGCAGTGCGTTGTACGATGTCTGTGAAGTGGCGATCGCTTTCTGTTAATCGTGGGACAGGTAGCTGGTAGATATAGAACATATTAATGTTTGTTGTTACCTTTTGCCTTAGTAGCCAATCAACGACAAAAGAGTTTAGTAAACTAACGCAAACTAACTGAGATTTGCTATCAATGTCTTCAGCAATATTTAGAGAATTTCCGGTAAAGCAAGGCGGAATTATGGTACAGATCAAAGACCTCTCATTTGTATTTGAAGCAATGGCACGATAGGCAAATCTATATTTTTGATATCCTAGTAGTTGTCCAATATCTTTTTCTTTTCCTAAGACTGAATTTCTTCCCTCCTTTTCTACTATCCAGTAGCGCGGCTCGGATAGAGTATGGGTAAATTGATGAATCATTTTGCCTTCATAGAGGGATAACATACCTTGAGAAGGCTTTTTATGGAAAAGAAAAGCATCATCAGTCATATTAAATTCACGATGTAGTTCCAAGTTCCACTTATCCTCTATTTTTTCGCCTAGTAATGGTAATTTGGTCATTTTCTCAGCAATCTGAAAGTCTATGTCGTTTTTGAATTCCATGACTGAGACAGAATCAGGTGATAGCTTTCGCACAAAATCAACACTAATTAATAGGCTTTCATGGCTTGGAAAATGTTGCATTTCTTGTACATCGTGACGCATAAACGCAGCAGGAAAGTCTTCAGTTATGCCGTCTTTTTCAAATGTGAGTACAACAAACTTAAAGCGGCTATCAACTCCTTCAAAAATTGCCTTACGGTTCTCGAAGCAAAATAATCCAGTGATTTGAGTTTGATTAAACAGCATCTCCCGAAGTTGTTTAGCTCCTAAATCGGTATAAATACCACTAGGAATAACGATACCGCACTCACCACCAGAATGTAAGAGATTAAAGCATTGCTCTAAAAAGAGCTTGTAAAGATTAACATCTTTACCGTGGCGTTTACTGTTTATTATCGGAACTTGGTTTTTGTACTGGCTAGCAAATCTGAAAAACTCTCTTTGATAGTTATAATCGCTTTGATACTTGAGCCATGCCGTTTGAATTTTTGTATCTGCTAACAAACGGTTTAACTCTGTCTCGAAGTTTTTTATGTCCATCTTCTTCTTGGATACTATGTTACTAAAGTCATAGCAAAATTCTTTAGCATTAGGCTGAAATGTTTCCCAAGGTGGATTAGTGATAATGGCATCAAAGCCACCCCGTTCTAATACCTTATCAAAGTGATAACCCCAGTGAAAAGGTTTCAACGCTGCAATATCATTAGCAGTCAATACACGCTTCTTTGATTTTCCAGTTAACTGAACTTCCTCATACTTGATACCCAGACGCTGACTGAACTCATCCAACAATAAAAGATTTAACTTCTCTTGGGATTCCCGGTTGATTTTATCAATGTGCTGACGCAGGCTTAGCAAACGATAATCTTGAGATGTTCCGTGTTGTTCGCCTGGGAGAAAAGCGTGTTTTTTGTACAATTCAATAGATTTGTTCTTTTCTACTAAAATTGTCTTATAATTATCTGCTGTTAAAGGCTGTAGGAGATTTCCTTGTAGCGAATTTCCGACTGTATCGAATGCTGTTTCATCTACCCGAATTAACCCAATCAGCGAATTGCCAGCCATGATGTTAAAGTCAATATTAGGCAATGGTTCTAATTCCTCGACATTATGAGTAGAAGAAACCAACGCTAAGAAAAGACGCAGTTTGGCAATTTCTGTCGCTTCCTCCATGATGTCTACACCATAGAGGTTGTCGGTAACAATGCGCTTTTTGATGAAATAAGATAAAGATAGATGGGAATTTTTTATCTCCTGAAGCTTCTGTTTCAGACTTCGATCGCCTATCAACTCAATCGTCCCAATCACCGCACAATAAACTTGGATGAGGGTTTTCATCGCCGCTACGAGAAATGCACCCGAACCGCAAGCTGGATCAAGGATGGATAAATTGGGGAGAATATCTTCAATGAGTAGACGACAGAGGTTTGCATCCAGTTTGATGAGTAGTTCGTTGATATCCTCGAATGGCTGATCAGAACTAACCCCCTTTTCAAAGGGGGGAGAAGACAGTGCGGCATTTACGCGGTCTACAATGAGTTTGTGGATAGTGCGATCGCACAGATATTCTGTAATTTGCGGTCTAGTATAATACGCCCCAAAAGCCTTTTGGTTAATGTACTTTTCAAAAATGTACCCAAGGACATCAGGATTAATCTCATCATCTTTACCCTCAGGCGAGTCATCCAAATTCCAAGAATAGCGCTGAAATAAGTCCAGTAATTGCTCAAACGCGCGATCGGCAATGGAAATTTGATACTCTTGTTCAATACGATGCTTGAGAAATAGTCCCCCATTCAGATATTTAACTTTTCCCACCAAAGTTTGTATCGATGCATCTCGTTCTATCTCTGGTTTAGCAAAGCTTTCAAAAAACAACGCTTGGAGAAATTCAGTGTAGAAGTGATTTTCACTTTTTTGCTGGCTTTGTTCAAGCTTATTTTGTAGATAGTTTAAATCTCCATTGTCAATAAAACCTTTACGCTGGAGAAAATAAACAAACATCAGGCGATTGAGAATCACCGAAGTGTACCAACGTCTATCTGCTTCGTTAGGAATTCCTTGTACATACTGTAAAAACTGCTGATGTTGCTCTTGAAATTCCTTATAAAACTTCTTAGTAACAGGCTCAACATCAAACCCACGTTGCAGTTTATAGGCGATTTCGACAACTGACGGTTCACCATTTTCTATTTCAGCAATATCAATGACTAAAGAACCCAGCTTACTTAAGAACAAGTCTCCTGGTTGACCTTTCACATATAAATGGTCACGGACGTAGCTTTTGCTTTCTTCTCGCTTTACCCAATACCAAAGACTGCGTGTGCGTTGATTATCGATAAAAATTAGCAAGTTTTCGGCTATCAGATTTTTAATTTCTTTGTGAATTGCCGCCCGCACTTTAGCTTCGGGAATTATGCCATCTGCTGTTGTAACTTCAAAGACAGCAACACCCGAAATTTCAGCGATCCGGTCGTATTTATATGTCTTGTTCTCAATCTCCAGTGTCACAGCTTTTTTCCTTGAAGGTTGTGACCAACCTAACTCTTCTATAAATAAATCTTGGAATTGGAAGTTATAAAGTAAATCGCGTATGCGTTGAAAATTAAGTGTCATAATATACTGTCTTTCTTAAGTCAGGACGTGTCCAAGTGAGCATGGTAAATTCGCCCTTCAGACTGCTAATCTGGGGCTAGACAAAGCAAGTCTGCTAGTGCGGACTTTATGAAACCCTTATTGTTCGGGTGACATTTTTAACTAAATTTTTTAAACTTGATAAATACTTTATAAACGCTCAAGTAATGAAAACGGTTCAGGGCATATACGGAGGGTTTAGTTTTACATAAAACTGTCAAACAATTTTGAGTCCACTTCAGTGGACTTACAGCTATTAGACGCTTAATTTATTCTCTAGCGAACTATTGGGCAATACCGTTCAGTTTTTCTCGTTCCTACTTTGCTTTGGGAATGCATTCAGTCCGGGGATGCCTCCTGGGAAGTTGTGTAGAGACGCGAAATTTCGCGTCTCTACATAGGTTGTCGGTAGGTAAATTATCTTAACTGAACCGTATTGCCTGATAAACCAATACGGTTCAGTTAAGGATAATTGTAGGTAGGGTTGAGCAAAGTGCGTTACCCAACAATTGCCATTTACAGCAGTTTTTAATTGAGTTGACCATGTTGTAAGGGCGGGGGAACCCCGCCCCTACGGGTGGAATAATCCCAGTGAACAAACAATCTGAGGTTCTCGTTTCTCGACTTCTTCATTCACAATACACAAACGGTCATCCATGCGCAAAGCAACAACTAATTCAGCCAAATGCTGATTACTAATACCGCTTCTCAGTTGACGGTTCAATGTGTCAATGGCTGACTGTCGCAACGGGTAACGGTAAATATCGTCGATCGCCTTCAAAAGTTCTTCAGTAACAAATAGTGTTCCCTTCATTTCTTGAGCATAACTCTTAAGCCGTTCATAGGTACGAAACCTTGCCCCTGATGGTCGCCCTAGTTGACCACCTGCATTCTTTTCTTCTTCAGCAATCAATTCAGTACCTTTTTTAACTAAATCGTGGTACTGTTCATCTCTGCGTATGGCGGGGGTAGATTCTTCACACGCCGCCGCCCGAAAAATTGCTAATTGTGACTGGGTGATGCAGTTACCGTTGCGGTCAACGTAAATCAAAGAATCATTGCCTTCTGCGGTTTTCATGTAAAGCAGTACTCCCTCTGGTTGCAG
>CAZZVG010000667.1:0-4469 GCA_964657295.1 Iningainema sp.
CTCTCCCCCTCTCCCCATGCCTATTCCCAATTAAACATGCTTATCTGTATTGGGATGCTTTTGTTTGTGATTATTTTGAGTACTGGGGTTAGCTGGTTGAGGAAGCGGTTGTTTGGTAATATTTTCGGCAGCTTGCTTAAACAGGGGTTCTAATTTATTACGCCAGTATTGAATATTAGGTAATTTTTCTGGATGGTCTTTATAAGCAACAACTTTATCCCATTTTCCTTGAGCAAGGGCTGTATTGGTGTCATTGAAGAGTGATTCTGCTTTCTTCCAGTCTTTCTGCCACTCAGCAATCATCTCAGGGCCGTCTTTAACGCTAGTTGAAGGAGGAGCAATAGATTTAAGGAGGGCGATGGCACCTGGTAAGTCTCCTGATTCATATTTCTTTCTTGCTTGTTGCATCACTGGGGTGGTATGATCATCTGAAGTTTTTGGCGACGATTTCGCTGAAGGTTCAGTGATGGCGGGTTTTGGCTTGGGAATTGGGCGATCGGCAATTAAGGCGTTATCATCGACTATTCTCAGTGCAATGCCTTTGTCTCTCAAGCAAGAAGACCATTCTTCATTATTTTTGATCGCATAGTTGTGCGCCCAACCCGAACGGCCCGACTCCAGTTTAACTTGTACCCAACCGCGTTTTGTCCGAATACCAGTCACCTCAAACTTCTTTTGATCGTTCACGGTTTGGAGGATCGTATCAGAACCGAGCGCACTAGGTTCGGAACGGATGTTAGACCCCACCACCAGCGCTACGCAGTTTTGTGCTGCGGGAGTGTCTTTACTACCAAAATAGTCACCGACATTTTTAACATTCTTAACAACGCCTGGAGCGGCAAAAGCTGCTCCAGAGGCCAAACTGACTAAGATTAAAAGTTGTACAATATCGGGTTTTCCGGAAACTTTATCCGCCTTTTTGGGCACAGATATTGGGACTGGAAGGGGAGGATTCGCTGGTGCTAGTGCGATCGTTCTCGTTCGAGAGTGAGGGGATTGGGATTGAATTGCTAGGAATCCAGGATTTGGAGGATATTCTTGGGGCGCGGTTTCTGAAGAAAATGACTGCAACGCTTGTAAGACTTCTGATACGCTTTGGTAGCGATCTTTGAAGTGATAATGTAACATTTTAGTCAACACAGTTTCCAATTCGTTGCTTACTGTTACTAAATGCTGCCAAAGAATTTCACCTGTTTGGGGATCTTCTTGTAAATCCATTGGCGAAACACCTGTCAACGCTTGAATAGCAATGATCCCTAGAGCATAGAGATCACTATTAGGGCGGGGTTTGCCATGCCCTTGTTCCGTAGGCATGTATCCAGGTGTCCCAATAGCTACCGTACCTGTGTGATGTCCTGCTCCGGTGAACATTAATGCTCTTTCTGGATGTCCGGCAACCACTCGCAATTGTTTAACAGCACCAAAGTCTACCAAAACCAATTTATGGTCTGAGGTGCGGCGGATGATATTATCTGGCTTGATATCGCGGTGAATTACGCCTTGACGATGGACAAAGAGCAGGATGCCCAGAACTTCGTGCAACAATTGAATGACTTGGCTTTCACTCCAGCTTTGATGGGAAAGCAGTTCCTCGCTGAGAGGATGACCTTCAATAAATTCTTGCACTAAGTAAAATTCTTGGTTTTCATCAAAGTAAGCCAGAAGCCTGGGAATCTGGTCGTGGTTACCGAGTTTTTCTAGAGTTTCAGCTTCATTATGGAACAGACGCTTAGCGGTGTCAAACACTTTCGGTTCGGAGTTGGCAGGTTTGAGGTGCTTGACAACGCAAATAGGATTTCCCGGTCGTTTGGTATCTTGGGCAATATAAGTTTGACCGAATCCTCCTGTAGCAAGGACTTTGATAACTTGATAACGATAGTCTAGCAGCTTACCGATCATATTCACTCCCCAGTGTGTACACCAATTTTTAAAGGTGATACTAAATATCTCCAAATATTTCTGACTAAAATCCGCTATCTTGAGAAAAGATTTAGACGTAAAATAGAGTTTTTTAGTAAAAACATTATTTTGTCAAGCGATATCGCTCTTTGAAAAGCCCATGCCACCTAAGATAGCCAACCCAGTTATATGGCAGCAGGCTGAACTCCTCATGCAACCTGCTTTCATTCGTCTTGTCGATAATATTCGCAAGCAACTTGATGTTTCTTCTTGGAAGGGGACTTACCAGGATATATTAATTTGGCCTTCTGAGGCAAATCCGGAAACTAAAGCAGTTGTGACAAAGCTTCTGGAAGAACTTGAAGCTGCAACACCGGAACAAGCTTTGGATATTAGAGAAACTCTTTCGCATCTCCCGGTGCCCCATCCAGGATATCATTTGTGTTTGCAGCGTCAAGAGCAAACAGTCAGCATTGATTTATGGGAATTGTGCTATCAGGTGTGTTTCATGAACTACGACCCGGTAAAGGAAGAAGTTAGTATTGATACTAGTCTGATTGAAGAAACTAGTGATATCGATTGGCAGCAGTTGGATGCGAAGGCAAAAAAGGTGGTAGGGCAGGTGTTTGCTGATTTGCCTTCCTTCGCTGAATAGGGTGAAACTTTAAGTGTAGGGAAAGCGTCTATATAGTCAAGTAGATATTCTAAGATAGTTTGGTTATTTAGCTTAAGTACTTGAGAGAATTAAAGTAAGACTCAAAATTATCAATATCAAATTAATATGATCCCCAGCTATCAATTGCCACAGTTTCAAATGCGCCGTTTGGGATTAAGCTTAATCCTACCAGCGGCACTCTTGAGCGCCATCGCCTCTCCTAGTCAAGTACAGAGCGCGATCGCACAATCATCTGGGCAGGGTCAGCCCCTCTATCTCAATGCTCAAGTGCAAGAGTATAATGCTAAAACCCAGGTAGCAACGTCTCGTGGCAACGTCCAAATGTCATATCCAGCACGCGGGATTCAGGCAACAGCCGCCCAAGCACAATACTTTACCAAAGAACGCCGTATTGTTCTTAGCGGTAACGTTTATATTTTGCAAAAGGGTGGCAACAGTATCAAAGCTGATACTGTCGTTTATTTGATTGATGAAGGACGATTTGTGGCTGCACCTCAAGCTAATCATCAGGTAGAATCTACGTACATTGTCAACGATACCAATCCTGACAGTCAAGCCACTGCACCAGCCCCAAAAAAATTACGTTCAAAGTGAACAATTGCTAACGAGTAGGGATGCGCTGATCAAGGAAAATTTAAAAGCCCAATTATAAAAAATTGTGACAGATGTGCCCAAATTCATTTGTGGAGTTTGAGTCATATAATTTGACGATTTCAAGCCCCTAAATTGATTTTGATGGGAATCCAAAATCAACAAGATAAAATCACTCAGACTCGTAAAAGGCACAAATAGTGAAAATTGTCTTACAGAATATTCACAAATCTTACGGCAAGCGAGTCATTGTCAATCGTGTTAACATTTCCGTTGCTCAAGGTGAAATTGTCGGTTTACTAGGTCCAAATGGAGCTGGTAAAACGACAACTTTTTACATTGCCACAGGTTTGGAAAGACCGGAACGAGGAACGGTTTTGCTAGATAATCGAGATATTACAACACTACCAATGCACAAAAGAGCACGACTAGGCATTGGTTATCTGGCTCAGGAACCTAGTGTTTTTCGCTCCTTGAGCGTGCGGGATAATATTCTGTTAGTACTCGAGCAAACTCATGTGCCTCGCTGGGAGTGGGCAAGACGAACGGAAAATTTATTGCGAGAGTTCCGTTTGGAAAAAGTGGCTAATAGCAAAGGAATTCAACTTTCTGGTGGAGAAAGACGTCGAACAGAATTAGCTAGGGCTTTAGCTTCTGGAACTGAAGGACCGAAATTTTTATTTTTAGATGAACCATTTGCTGGAGTAGATCCCATAGCAGTTGCAGAAATCCAGCAAATTATAGCACGACTGCGCGATCGCAATATGGGCATCTTGATCACGGATCACAATTTCCGCGAAACTCTTGCTATCACAGATCGGAGCTACATTATGCGCGAGGGGCAAATCCTTGCTTCTGGAGCTGCTAAGGAACTTTACAGCAATCCCCTCGTCCGGCAATATTACTTGGGCGACAACTTCCAAATGTAAATTTCGTTTTGTCCGAACTGTTGAGTTTTTACTAGTAAATAGAAATTATTCATCACTCAGTTTTTAAAATTGTAAAAGAACTTTTTTCCTCTCAAGTCTCAGTTAGTCTGATTAAATTATCAAACTAAGTATAGTATAAATACTTAGCTATATTGGGGTTGTAGATTCGGAAATATTTATAGCGTATGACGACAACTAAGAAGCTCAAGTCATCTTTCTGCACTCTCAATTCGCTGCTGCCTTTTTCAATCATGGATCGCTACCTTGCCTGCGAATTGCTAGCGCCGTTTTTATTTGGTATTGGGGCTTTTTCTTCCCTTGGCGTAACGATTGACTCTGTGTTTGAACTCATACGGAAAGTTGTGGAACGCGGG
>CAZZVG010000668.1:0-4467 GCA_964657295.1 Iningainema sp.
ATTATACTCTGTAATTAACTGTTATACAAAGGGAAATATACTTAAATAACTTAGACTAAGTATTTTAATTTGATGAAGACGCAAGCGCCCAGTACCGCTCTCTGAGAATTAAAAATTAAAAAGCTTGAAATACAAGAGTTTTGGCTGTTTAGGATGGTAGCTTTAGAGAGTACCGTCATCTACTATAAGTCAGCAATCAACGAGTCTGGCGATATATCCCTACATCTTTCTAGTTTGCCAATACTCAGCAACTCGTTTTTTCCACTGGCACCAGTAATCTTCCACTGCTGTTGTTTCAAACCAAAATACTTCGGCTTCTGTTTCCGGAATTGCGACAACTATTAAAGCATGATTGATTTGAATGTCGTAATCTTGATAGTACTCATTAACCGCTCCCAGATACGCTGTTAATTGTAATGGATATTCATACAATCTCTCAATTGAACCTTTAGGTTTGTCGCTAGTTTTCCACTCACAAACACACGGAAAACCTTGATAACTCGCTACACAGTCAACTTTACCAGAATAGCTCATATTGTTGTGAAAAACTGAGCCTTCCACGAGTCTAACTTGATCGATATCTTCTAAAACAGGTTTTATACTTTCCCAGTAAGGAAGACTGGCTTCGGGACAAATTGGGTTTTTGCCAAGTAGATAGCGTTCAATGTGCTTGTGAGTTTGAGTTCCCCGACGACTGGCGGTTGTGGAAATACGGGTGGCTTCTTCCATACCAACACAGGATTTCCAATTGTTGAGGCGATCGCGTTCTGCTTGCGGTTTGGTGGCATTCAGGATTGTTGTTACACTGGGAAAGTTCTTTCCCGTAGCGTCCACATAGTATTGTTTACCGTTATTCCGTAATGATTTGGCCTCTATACGGGGTAGCCGTGGAGTTGTAAAAGGCATCTCATGTTCTATATTGAAGTTGACTTTCTCTATTTGGGCAAGAGCAAAGGTAAATATATGTCTTAAGTCTTACCTCTAAAACAAGATGAAAAATTTATAAATTTTTATTAATATAATTCTGTGGTGAGACTTATGTGGGTCAGAGGAATACTTTTCTAACCGAATAATTCACAATTTTTACTCCTTCTGATAGTATTTGTAAACTCGGTTACCTTGTATATTCATATACAAACCGATATTCATATATTCCTCTAGAGTGAAAGTCAGAAATCACTTAATAAAAAAAGACAAAACTCATGAAAACAACTATTACTGCTGCCTTAGCCATCATTGCTGCGATCGCTGGTTTGGGAAGTCCCCTTCGTGCCCAAACAGCAGCAAAATCAAACCCGAATATAGGTAATTACACGCTGAATGGCAATTCTTTGGTAGGAGTTGACAATAGAACGTCTCAAAATGACTTTTCAAAATTCTTTCCCCAAATAACTCCTGCAAGGAATCCTATAGGTACAGTGAGTGAGTATGGTACTTCTTACGGTGGGTCCTCGTGGCAGGTTGGTAATCAAGTTGAGTTACGCCGTAGTATCACACAGCCACTCTCTGCTGTCACCAGTATACCAGCATCTGATACAAATACTGTGGTATTTCCGCAAGCAGATCAATCCTTTGATGCCAATGACGGATTACAAGCGGTTTATACAATAGATGGAAACAATAAATAGTGCTAGATGATCTAGTAGAGACGCGTCATGGCGCGTCTTTACATGCGTTAATGGTAAGTAAAAAGTTCATAGGAATAAAATCGGTTTAGAGCCGCCCAACTTCGCCCTTGGAAAATAAAATAAAGATTTGTTTCTTTGTAAACTGCAGCAAGTCCCAAGGCGTCATGATTAAAATCACCGCGCCTGAATTTGATAGAGATTATCTTTTTACTTTTTAAGAAAGTGTGGGGGTTTTGCCAGCTTTTATTTCCTGCAAAATCTGTTCAACTCGTTTGGCTCTTTCAGGCCTACCTTGTGCATTAAAAGCTTTCTGAGCTTTTTCTAAAGAGGCGATCGCTTCTTGAGTATTACCTTTTCCGAAAAATGACAAAGCCATATTAGTTAAAGCTTCACCATATTCATTATTTATTTTAAGTGCCTTTTGATACTCGTTGATCGCGTCATCCCAGTGTTCCTGACTTGCCATTACTTGCCCCATCGCATTATAAGCAATGGCATATTTAGAATCTAAACGAATGACTTGCTGATATTCTTTGATCGCATCTTCTTTTTTTCCCTGACGAAATAAGACATTTCCTAACTGATAATGCCCAAAAGTATCATCAGGATACTTCTTAACTAACTTGCGTAAGCCAACTTCTGCACCAGACAAATCGCCTTGATTTAATAAATTATTAGCTGCTTCGAGAAGTTTTGCTTGTTCTGGCGCTTCGTTCTCAGGCGTTTGCGCCAATCTTTGTGGTTGTATCTTAGTAACAGCATTGTGCTCTTCTGCCAACAAAGGTCGAGTGTTATTTGTTACAAGTAGAATACTTAGGATGAAACAAGCCGCAGTTTGACAAAAAGCTGACTTGAGAAAATAATTCAGTTGCATCCTTGTTTTCATCCCAAATGTATCAACAGTCATCAGCCACATCCTCAATGGTTTTCAGGTTATTGATAAAAAGTATAGTCCGGATTACGCCTCAGCCTTCATGTGCGAACGCAGCAGAGGAATGAGAGTTATTGTAGGTATTAATTATTCTACTGCAAACACTTTGGAGTAGAATAAGTCGTTTAGATAGAGGAGGGTAAAAAGTGACTCGTGCCATAATTGTGCGCCATGGTCAAAGTACCTATAATACCGAAAAGCGCATCCAAGGACGTACTGACGCATCTAGATTAACGGAACAAGGTTATAACGATGCTATTAAAGTTGGCAAAGCCATTAGCAACTTATCGTTCAATGCCATTTATAGCAGTCCTTTACAAAGAGCGAAACAGACAGCAGAGATCATCTGCCAATCGCTCCTATCTGGATGTGCTGTTAATCAAACTTCGGATCTATTGACAGAAATCGATCTCCCCTTATGGGCGGGAATGCTATCAAGTGAAGTGAAGCAGACGTTCCCCGAAGACTATCGCACGTGGCAGGAAAGTCCCCAAAAACTACGAATGCTTTTATCGGAAGGTGCGGGAACCCGAGAACTTTTCCCCGTTCTCGCTTTGTATGAACAGGCGCGTCAGTTTTGGCAAGATATCCTACATCGTCATCAAGGCGAAACCATACTTATCGTCGGGCATAATGGTATTAATCGTGCTTTGCTCGGAACTGCCCTGTCGATTCCTCCAGAACGCTACCATTCGCTTCAGCAATCTAACTGTGGTATTAGCGTCCTCAATTTTTCAGGAGGATTGTCAGATCCAATTCAACTAGAGTCAATGAATCAGACGCAACAGATGGGAGAAACTCTGCCCTCGCTGCGACCGACTCACCAGGGAGTACGATTATTATTGGTGCGTCATGGGGAAACCGAGTGGAATCGTCAAACGAGGTTTCAAGGTCAAATTGATGTTCCTCTCAATGAGAATGGTAAACAACAGTCACGCTTATGTGCTGAGTTCTTGAAAGACGTGGCGATTGATTTCGCTGTCAGTAGCCCGATGCTGCGTCCTCGAGAAACAGCAGAAATTATATTGCAGCCTCATAAGAGTGTAAACTTGGAATTCCAAGATGGTTTAAGAGAAATCGGTCACGGACTTTGGGAAGGAAAATTAGAGAAAGATATAGATCAAGAGTTTCCAGGAGAGTTGCAGCGGTGGCGGACAGTTCCTGGGGAAGTCCAAATGCCTGAAGGGGAAAACTTGCAGCAAGTTTGGGAACGTAGCGTTGCCGCTTGGCAATCTATTGTGACAACCGCCTTAGCAAAGCAATTGAAAATAGGATTGGTTGTTGCTCACGACGCTACGAATAAGACTTTGCTTTGTCACGTTCTCGGTTTATCATCAGCAAATTTTTGGAGTTTTCGTCAAGGCAATTGTGCTGTCAGTGTGATTGATTACCCATCTGGATTAAATGCTATACCAGTATTGCAAGCGATGAATATCACGGCTCACTTAAGTGGAAGCGTATTGGATAAAACAGCCGCAGGAGCTTTGTAACATTCACCCCTAAGTTCGTGGTCATTAATCATTTTTATAAATGATGGCTAGATCCAATTACGTTGACATCCGCTCCCCCTACCTAGCTAATATCATAACATGACAAGTACACTGCTACAACAAGTACGAGTTATTGACTCTGTTTCAAAAACAGATCAGATTGCTGATGTGTTGATAACTGAAGGCAACATCGAGTTTGTCAGCAGTCAGATTTTAGATGTGCCAAATGACACTCATTTCAGAGATTGTCGCGGATTGGTTCTGGGAACGGGGTTAGTAGATTTGTATAGTTGTTCCGGTGAACCCGGCTTTGAAGAACGGGAAACTCTCTCGTCCTTTTTGCAAGCTGCATCTGCAGGCGGTTTTACACGAGTTAGTCTATTACCTAATACATCACCACCCATCGATAACCCTGGGG
>CAZZVG010000669.1:0-4463 GCA_964657295.1 Iningainema sp.
ATATTGAGCGGGATGAGTGAGGTGTTCAAATCCCAAATCGTGCAGACGATCCAAAAAAGTCTGCACGCCAAGCTTTTCTAACACCCGTACTGCAGGAACATTCAGGGAATTCGCCAAAGCCACCCGCACCCGTACTGGTCCTAGAAAGCTGTGGTTGTAATCTGTAGGACTGTAAAGTTTTGCGCCGGGAATGGCGTAGTGAGCAGGTACATCTGCTAATATAGTGTTAGGCAATATAATATCTTTTTCTAAAGCCAATTCGTAGAGAAAAGGCTTCAAGGTAGATCCAGGTTGACGCAGTGCTTGTACTCCATCATTCCGACCTAGATTCGCTTCATCAAAATAATCCGGCGAACCGACATAAGCCAAAACCTCTCCAGAATGGTTGTCGATCACCAACGCCGCAGCGTCATGCACATTGTTAGTAGCAAGGGTGGAAACCACCTGCTGCACCTGTGCTTCAACAAACTGCTGTAAGGAACGATCTATGGTAGTGCGAATTGAGTTAGAACCCATCTCCCCTCCTCGCTTGCGGGGAGGGGTTCTTTGCTGACTGGCTAGCCAAAACAAAAAGTGAGGTGCGGCAATAATTCCTTGTTGGCGAGACTGAAACGAAATTTCTTCGGCATATGCTCGTTCTGCCTCAGCAGAGGTGATATACTTATCAAATAACATCCGCTTAAAGACGTATTTCTGCCGCTCCTTTAGGCGTGGATAATGCAGATATGGGTCGAAGTAAGTGGGATTGTTGGGAAGGGCAGCGAGGAGGCTAGCTTGAGTAAGATTCAAGTCGCTAGCTGATATGGAAAAATAAGTACGAGAGGCTGCTTCCACACCGTAAATGTTACCTCCCATTGGTAGACGATTGATGTATGCAGAGAAAATTTCATCTTTAGTCATCCCAGCCGATAACCGCCAAGACAGCCAAATTTCTTGAACTTTACCCAACAGGTTCCGTCTGCTAGGATTCAACATCCGCGCTAACTGCATGGTAATTGTGGAAGCACCAGAAACAATCCTTCTTTTGTGAATTGCTTCTTGAAAGGCGCGGGCGATCGCCTTGAGATCCAACGCCCCATGTTCGTAAAAAGTCCCATCTTCTGCAGCTAAAATAGCATGGATAAATTGCGGAGAGACTTGCTTTAGTGGTACGACTGCTGTATGTTCTTGGTCACGAGTCAGTAATGTTCCCAATGGTAAACCGTTGCGATCTGTAAAGGCGATCGCCTGTTGTTCTTGTGTAATATCTGCAACGTGTATAGGGGCTAAATAGGGAAGCAGACGCACTGTCACGCACACTAGCAGCAAAGCTAAGATAACTTTGCCAGTTCTGTAATTCCACTGATGCCATTTCTGTTTTATCTGGATAAGCCGCAGCAAAGCTTGTTTCATCAACGAATACTACATAAAGGTATTACTTTTATTTTGACGTGCTGATTGCAGTTGCTTCCATTCTGGTTCAGTTGAAGTTGTCGTCCGACCCAATAAAATAAAGGAAATAAAAGATCGGCTCGTAGTTGCGCTTCCAATACGGTTCAGTTAAGGCTCAAATACGTGTAAAGTGGGGACTATTCCCAAGAATGGAAATAGAGTGCAGTGCATCTTAAAGAATTCTCATTAATGTCTCCTAGGATACAGGGTACTGAGATATTCCTCGCAATAGAGACAGCCATTCCACTAGAGGCAATTGAACAGGCGATCGCTAAAACTAAAGTCGAAGAGGAACGTTATCGTTCGCTACCAGCACAACTGGTAGTTTGTCTAATAGTAGCCATGAGCCTGTGGTCAAGAGACTCAATGAGGGATGTCCTAAAAAACCTAATTGATGGTCTTTCAGAGGCATGGGTGAAAGTTGGTAAATATTGGCGTATCCCGTGTAAATCAGCCATCACCCATCTCATTAACCATCAACAGACCGATATTTTGACGAACAAGCAGCGAGCGGAGTTTGACATGATATGACAACTACAACAACAGAAAAAGTACGGTTGACAACGGCTGATCTAGATTTATTTCCTGATGACGGCAAACGTTACGAAATTATTGATGGAGAATTATTTGTGACGAGAGCGCCTCACTGGAAGCATCAGGAAGTTTGTGTCAAAATAGGCACACAATTAGAAATCTGGTCAACTCAGACTGGATTGGGAAGAGTTGCTTTTGCACCAGGCCTCATTTTTACTGATACTGACAATGTGATTCCTGATGTGGTTTGGGTAAGTCATCAACGATTGACAGAATTACTGGATGAAGCTGGACATCTGACAGGTGCACCAGAATTAGTGATTGAGGTCTTGTCTCCTGGGGAAAAGCAGGAAAAGCGAGACCGTGAGTTAAAGTTAAAGCTATACTCAATTCACGGTGTACATGAATACTGGATTTTTGACCGCGAAAGGCAAAAGGTGGAAATTTATCGTCGGGAAAAGGCTGTTTTGAAACTAGCTGCAACTTTATATAAGGATGATAATTTAACCAGTCCTCTTTTGCCAGGGTTTAGTTGTGCTGTTGAGCCTTTGTTTGGGTGATGGTGTTGATACCAAACGTATTTTCAGTGTAACGACTTTGGCGTTAGGCTAGATTGTATAATTTGAGCTAAAAGTGATGGAATGATGAAAGGGATCTTAATTTTTAGCTTATTAAGCTTTACATTGATAGCCTCGTTAATAGCCAATGCTGCCCAACCTCGTATGCAAACCTCTTTGTGGCAAGTTTATCAACAGTCACTTGAAAGCGCTAAGTACGTTGACTTAACTCATACAATTACCCCTAGTATGCCTGTATGGGAAGGATTTGCTGCACCTAAATTTGAGGCCACGGTGAACCCAAAAACAGGAAATCCATACACTTACAAGAAAGATGGCTTTGAAGCGACGCATTATAATTTACCCACAGATCAACTAGGAACTCAACTAGATCCTCCGGCTCACTGGAACCCTGACTATCCAGCTATTGATGAGTTACCTCCAACTTTTGCTGTTCGTCCCTTAGTGGTGATTCCTATTCAAGAGCAGGTAGCGAGAGATCCCAATTATCACCTCACTGTTAAAGATATTCAAGATTGGGAAGCAAAACATGGTAGAATTCCCCAAGGTTCAGTCGTATTTATCCGGTCTGATTGGTCTAAGGAATGGTCAGACCCAAAAATCGCAAGTCGGACAAAGTTTCCAGGAGTCAAGCTAGAAGCACTTAAATTTCTACACTTGCAACGCAAAATTTTATTTCACGGACACGAACCGCTTGATACAGATAGTACCCCTACCTTGGAAGGAGAAGCTTGGCTGTTAAAGAACGGATATACCCAAGCAGAAGGTGTAACCAATCTGGATCAAGTCCCTGAAACAGGTGCGCTCGTAGCAATTGGATATCCAAAATTTCAAGGTGGTTTGGGAGGGTATGCACGCTATATTGCTATCTGTCCAGCAAATTGGAAATATGGTGTGTCTGTAGGCGAAATTCCCGAATCACCTCTGCAAAAACAACGATTACCCCTCCACTGGGATGAAAAGCTTGGTGTACGCGTACGATAGTCATCAATGCTCATAACCTAACCTCTGGATAGTCATTGGGAAAATTGTTTTTTTATGTCCATCCCATCATAAAGAACCCTTAAAACCTCGATAGTGTCTTGATGAATACGATAGATAATTAAATGACGTTGGATATGATAGACGATACATTCTGCCGGAATATAAGCCCGTTGCTTACCCAGCCTCGGACTGCTTGCCAGTTTGTTAACACCTTCGCGTAGGAGGTTGATATACTTGTCTGCTTGGAATTCCCCCCATTGTTGATAGGAATACGTGTAAATTTCTATGAGGTCGGCTTCTGCAAGTTCAGTAAAGATAGGAGGAATAGTCATTCACTGCCCCTGTTTGGCTTTAGCAGCCGTAATAATCTCGTCTATTGAGCGGTTGCTAAATTTTCCCTCCTGCGCCTGCTGAAGTCCAGCTTGCACTTCTCTCCGCAGCCATTCTGTGTAGGACTGATCCTGATCATCAAAGCTTTTTAACGCTTGCTCAATGATTTCTTCAACGGAGTAACCTTGAGCCATATATTTACTGACAATCGCCTCAGATTGTGGTGTTAGGGATATGTTCATAAATCTACTCCTTACTCCTTCTAACTCTACACCGATAAAGTTATAAATGGTAGTTTCTTTAAACTTTCCCCCTCAACAGAGGAAGGAGAAAGTATTGGTAGAGCGCTACTGGGCTGTTTTTCTATCCACCGTTAAGCCTAAAAATATTCTGATTAAGAGGTGATCGCTCTTCGGGCTTGGCTTCCTGAAATAGAGGGTAGTTGGACATTACCTAGGCTTTCTTGGCGTCCTTGGCGTCTTGGTGAACCAGCGCTGCAGGCGGAGAGAAGTTGCAAGGAGGGTTTCCCTCCGGGCAAACTTCGGGGTTTCCCGCCGTAGGCGACTGTGAACCCGTTAGCGCAGCGTTAGCGAGTCTTCTCCCAAG
>CAZZVG010000670.1:0-4445 GCA_964657295.1 Iningainema sp.
CAAGGAGTCAATATCATGGCTAAGGCTGCATTATCTCGCAAAGAATTTGAAACAGACATTATTGCTAAAACCTGGAAAAACTCTGCCTTTAAGCAAGAGTTATTCTCCAATCCTAAAGCAGTTTATGAACGTGAACTCGGACGTTCACTACCTGAGAATCTACAAATTCATGTTGTAGAAGAGGATGCTAATAACTTCTATCTCGTAGTGCCATCTAAACCGCAGGTAATAGAAGAACTTTCTGATGAGGCACTAAAGGCTGTTGCTGGCGGCGTTAATAGTTCCTTTATTAGGGGTCTTGTGAATGTGAATATGGGTGTAGTTCTTCCCTGAGCAACTTATATCTCATAGTCTCATACCACAGGTATCAGAAGAACTTTCTGATGAGACACTAGAGGCTGTTTCTGGTGCTAGTTACTTGACTGCACTTTTGGTAGTGCTGTGCTTATCGGTGGGAAAACCATTCCATTTTTCTGGTTCTCCCCCAAAAACCGCATTTACATCTGTTATTAAACAAGGAGTCAATATCATGGCTAAGGCTGCATTATCTCGCAAAGAATTTGAAACAGACATTATTGCTAAAACCTGGAAAAACTCTGCCTTTAAGCAAGAGTTATTCTCCAATCCTAAAGCAGTTTATGAACGTGAACTCGGACGTTCACTACCTCAGAATCTACAAGTTCATGTTGTGGAAGAGGATTCTAATAACTTCTATCTTGTAGTGCCATCTAAACCACAGGTATCAGAAGAACTTTCTGATCAGGCATTAGAGGCTGTTGCTGGTGGTGGTTACTTGACAGCACTTTCAGTGGTGCTGTAGAAAAGCATCAGTTCTATCAACTCACCACATAAAGTTGATTGAATTCGCTGTGGTTATCGGTGGGAAAACCATTCCATTTTTCTGGTTCTCCCCCAAAAATCACATTTACATCTGTTATTAAGCAAGGAGTCAATATCATGGCTAAGGCTGCATTATCTCGCAAAGAATTTGAAACAGACATTATTGCTAAAACCTGGAAAAACTCTGCCTTTAAGCAAGAGTTATTCTCCAATCCTAAAGCAGTTTATGAACGTGAACTCGGACGTTCACTACCTCAGAATTTACAAATTCATGTTGTGGAAGAGGATTCTAATAATTTCTATCTCGTAGTGCCATCTAAACCACAGGTATCAGAAGAACTTTCTGATCAGGCACTAGAAGCTGTTGCTGGTGGTGTATACGTGACAATGTTAACTGTTGCAACACCTCCCCGCTAGCCATAATACATCCCTAAAGGGAACTAGGGATTAGAGACTTAAAAGTATTGTGCAAGGATTAAGCCCATTATAAATATCTAGCAAAAGTCTTTTCAATCCCTAATTTCAAAGTGTTATCATTCTTGATTTATAGCAATTTTATATGGGTGAAGTATACCTACAGAGTAGGCGCACTCCCCTGCCAGATGTACCTTATTGAATCAATCCCAAACCGCTATAAGTTAGTCTTAAAAAAAGAATCTGAGGCAAATCCGTTGTTGAATAACTATATGAGCATCTTTTTTCCACTCACTGCAACTCAGCCTAAGGATTCTAAATTTTGTAATTTCTGATGGGAGTCTTTATAATTGCTATGCAAACTCAAAAATTGGATGAGCAGTTGACAGTTCAACTTATTCCTCCACTTTGGAGAACTAGAGTACAGAACACAGAGCAGTTTGGTAGTTTTGAGACAATTGATCGGATAGATCCGCAACTATTGGCTGAGATTGGTCAAATAAAGCGATTTCTTGAAAGATGGAAAGCTGATCGAAAATTTCGCGAGCAACTTGCTATAGACCCTTATGGTGCTTGTGTGCGCTACGGTTTGAAGGTAAACCCAGAAGATATCAGACCTAAATGGGACAAAAATTTTGCAAACATATCTGAAGAAGAAATTGCAGAAGAGTTTCCACTGTTGAAGCTGTTTAACCAATTCTACGATCAGCATCTGGAGAGAGCAGTAAATGTTGGAATACCTATTTCTTCTTCTGCTAATTTGAATTTTTGGGCTTGGAGAGAACGCCAAATTGCACGTGTTGGCAGTCAAGTGAAAGCTTACGTGCATCGTGAAATTAGCCATTTTACGAATGCTTTTGAACTGAGCAAGGGCTGTTCAGTTGGCTGCCGATTTTGCGGTGTTGCCGCACCCCGTCTTAATGACATCTTTTTCTATAATCCAGACAATGCTAAGTTATGGCGTGAAGTTCTTGAGGTCATGACAAGCATCTTAGGCTCTGCATTCCAGGGAAGCTTTTGCTATTGGGCAACCGATCCTTTTGATAACCCAGATTATGAAAAGTTTTGTGCTGATTATTATGCCATTACAGAAGTTTTCCCTCAAACCACAACGGCTCAAGCTCTAAAGAACCCACAACGGACTCGTGCCTTCTTAGAATTCTCAAGAAAGAAAAACTCTTTGTTCAATCGCTTTTCGATTCTGTCTTTAAAAATGTTTGAGCAAATTCATCAGGAATTTAGCCCTGAGGAGTTACTAACTGTAAAACTCGTCTTATTGAATGACGAAGCAGAAGATATTAAAGCCCATGCAGGACGGCAGCGAGAACGCAATCTCCAGGAAAATATAGCAGACCAAGAGCTTCCCGATCAAGGGACGATCGCTTGCGTCTCAGGATTTTTATTCAATATGGTTGAGCGCAGTGTTAAGCTCATTAGTCCTTGTAATGCGAATGAACGTTGGCCACTAGGTTACATTGTTTACGATCAAGGAACTTTTACTAATGCGGATGAACTTAGTACTTTGATCCAGCGCATGATTAGAGATCGCATGCCACTGACGGTACAACCGGACGATTTGATGTGCTTCCGTCAAGATCTGAAATACGAAAGTCTTTCAGATGGTTTCCACCTTGCAAACAAAGTCAAAACCTTCAAGTTTGTCAACGATCCCTGTTGGAGGGATCTGGGCGAGATGATTCACGGAGGTAATAAAACGGCAGAACAGATAACTCAATTGTTGGCTGCGCAAGGAGTGTTATCGGAGCAAACATCTTACTATCTCAATGTTTTGTTTGAGCGAGCAGTGTTAGACTCTGAGCCTAAACCTTAGAAAACAAAGGTGATGGCAAGTGGTTTGTGTCCTAATTATGAGGGGTTGAGAGAGTTCGTAGTAGATCCTAGAGTTAAAGAGCGCTGAAGCGCTCACTACGAACCCCATAAAATAAATAATACAGATTGAGGGATTTGGATGAGTCAGTTAAATTTAGCAGTTAAATCCGAAGATAGTCTATCTAGAAAGAAAGATTTTTATATGGCAGATTTAGCTCTACCATTTTATCGTCCATTAGGGCGAACGAACTTAACAGTCAGTTGCTTAGGACTAGGTGGTGGAAGTAAAATTTCAAGTGAAGACACACTGTATGCTTTTGAGCAAGGAATTAATTTCTTTTTTTATTCCAGCGATCTCCACCATTTCGTATATCGTCATATGGCAGATGGACTAAGCCAACTTTGTGGACGTAGTTCCTCAATTCGAGAAAAAGTAGTTCTGGCAACTGTCACCTACATTAAGAATCCAGAAGTTTTATTCGGTATTCTCTTAGATCAATTTGGAGAATTGGGAATTGATTATATTGATGTGTTGTTCTGGGGTTGGATTGGTGATAGCGACGGTCCAGCCCTAAAAAATTGCTTGGATATATCTCCAATGTTGCGCGGTTCAAATACAGTGTATCAAAGATTTGTGGAACAAGTATTTGGTACATCTGAGCGTCTAAAAAAAATGGGTGCTGTTCGTTATGTTGGCGCATCATTTCATAATCTCAACCATGCCCAAGATTGGCTCCACAGTCCTCTTTTAGATGTGGTGATGGTTAGACATAACCCTGCTCATCGTTTAGCACAGAAAAAAGTTTTTGGAGATTTAGATCCACAAGATCCACAGCGTCAAGGAGTTCTCACCTTCAAATCAACGAACTCTGAGCTGGGTGCTCTCTGGAATCCTCCTCCAACTTTGCCTCAGTCATGTTGGCAACCTTCAGCACCAGATTTTTACCGCTATTCTTTATCACAGAATTGTGTAGATGTATGCTTGACTGGATTAGAGGATCGAGAACAAATTGATGCCGCGATCGCCGCAGTGCAGAGAGGAAAACTTTCTCCCGCAGAAATTGACTATCTAAATATATACGGTGATCTGATGCGTCAAAAATTAAATATTGATGACATATCTCCTGAGCGGTTACTTCAAAAACCTCAAACGTTATGAATGACTAGGGCGATCGCCGGAATCTCAACAAGAGTAGTCTATTATCAATTAACTCCTAAATAATCGCATTAAATACAGCTTATTAACCTAGTAATAAGTTTCAATTATTACTGCTTTATACTCATATGCGAAAGAAGCGATCGCGCTTAAATCAGATTCTGATATTTTTACATAAATTTTGCTTTTTATCAATATTTTTTTA
>CAZZVG010000671.1:0-4440 GCA_964657295.1 Iningainema sp.
TGAGAGGATTGTTGTTCACTTAAATATCGAGCAGATGTTTTGCTATTAGTGCGATCTGTCAAAATTGCACCAAAAACAGCAGCACCACTTGCCGCCAGTAGAGAGAAATACACAGCAAATCGATAGGCAGACTTATCTTTAGTCTTTATCACACCAATGACTACAGCAGTCGCTAAAATTACAAATGAGTAAGTTGTCGCTGCTGCTGTTACACTTCTCACGAATCGATTCCTAATTCTTCTCAAACTTTGCAACATGGTCGCTCAATTGTAAATAAACTACGATTAAAATCTTAATGGGCATTTAATTTTATTTTTAAGTGAATCAAAGCACCACAAGTTATTTGTACATAAAATATTTACAAAAGTAAACTGAGATTTCTCATAAAAGCTCCTCAGAAGATCCTCAGCAAATATTAATTTAAGTTGCGAGTTTCACTGCCTTCAAATCAAAAGTTAAAAGTTCAAAGGCTTGTCAGTCTAGCTTTTTGCCTGTTTGGTATGGTAACTTTATTGCCACATCCGACGTACTAGTGCCGCTACTTTAAAATTAAAAGTGAAAAATGCTGGCGTTGCAGGGCAAGCATCTGTAACTTAATTTCTATGCACATCTATAATTATTTCTACTCCTGCTTGACAATATCTGATTTTAATGCTATGATTGTTGAAATTTTTAAATAGTCCATGATAACAATGCTAAGTTAGGCGTAAAGCTTAAAAGATAAGTGCTACGAACTAGTTTTTTTACAAATTGAATAAAAGCTTAAGTCTCATGAGTAAGTGAAATTTTCTACCAGAAGTGTGAGTTGCAAACACCCCAGTATCTGCAACCATTGCCTTGAAGGGATAGAGAGTTATTCATGCAGATAAAAACACCAGATTGGGTTAAACACGCTGTTTTCTACCAAATCTTTCCAGATCGCTTTGCCAAAAGCAAACAACCGCGCAAACGGCTTTTACAAGTTCCTCGTTGGGAAGATTGGGAAGGTATGCCGACACTCCAAGGTTACAAGGGAGGAGATTTATGGGGCATTATCGAGCAGTTAGACTACATACAGGGTCTAGGAATTAACGCCATCTACTTTACACCCATTTTTCAATCAGCAAGCAATCACCGCTACCATACTCACGATTATTATCAGGTCGATCCGATGTTGGGAGGCAACCCAGCCTTTAAGGAGTTGCTAGACGCAGCGCATGAACGGAATATTAAAGTTGTTCTTGATGGCGTGTTTAACCACTCCAGTCGTGGCTTTTTCTTTTTTCACGACGTTTTAGAAAATGGTCCCCATTCACCTTGGGTAGATTGGTTTAAGATTCAAGACTGGCCACTTTCTGCCTACAATGGTGATTTTCCTGCGAACTATCATGGCTGGGCAGGAAATCGAGCGCTGCCAGAATTCAACCACGACAACCCGGAAGTGCGAGAATACATTATGGAAATTGCCGAATATTGGATTAAATTTGGCATTGATGGTTGGCGGTTGGATGTCCCTTTTGAGATTAGAAGCCCTGGTTTTTGGCAGGAGTTTCGCGAACGAGTGAAAGCCATCAACGCCGAGGCATATATTGTTGGCGAAGTCTGGGGAGATTCTCGTGAGTGGTTGGATGGGACTCAGTTTGATGGGGTGATGAATTATCTGTTTGCCGGCCCCACGATCGCTTTTGCCGCAGGCGATCGCGTTGTTCTCGACCAAGTGCAAGGCCGCGACTACAAGCCCTATCCACCTTTGTTTGCTGCCGAGTACGCTCAAAAAATCCAACAACTGTTGCAACTTTATCCTTGGGAAATACAGTTAACTCAGTTAAATTTACTTGCAAGTCATGATACAGCAAGGTTAATGACTATTGCCTCCGGCGATCGCGCTAGTATTGAGTTATCCACTTTACTGCTACTTACCTTTCCTGGTGCCCCCAGCATTTACTACGGTGATGAAGTCGGTTTACCCGGTGCGATCGATCCAGACTCTCGTCGCGGTTTCCCATTAGAAGCTAATTGGGATCGGGAAATTCTCGAGACTCACCGCCAACTAGTTGCACTACGTCACTCTTACCCATGCTTACGTACTGGTGAATACCGAGTTCTCTACGCTCAAGCAGGACTTTACATCTTTGCTAGAATTTTGGGAACAGAAGAAGTGGTTGTTGCCGTTAATGTCGGTACTGCATCAGCACAAGGCCATGTAGATTCAGGGCATTTGCACACCACACCAAACAAGCTTTTATATGGTTCTGCTGAGATTGAGTGGCATGGAGGAGAAACTAAACAGCTGACTCTCAGTCTTCCTCCACGTACTGGCTGCATTTTAGGTTAGTTGATTGGGGAATTGTTGATAAGACCATTAGCAATCAACAATTAATTAACATTATTCGCTAGCAACCAATCCGGGGATTAACACTTTGTCAATAACATGAATGACGCCATTGTCAGTCAGGATATCAGTTTTCAGGACATTGGCGTCATTCACCTTAACTTTGCCGTCAGCAGACTCAATCGCCAGAACTGATCCCTCAACTGTCTCCGCCTCTTCAATTTCCACCAAATCATCAGATCTAACATCCCCAAAAGCAACATGATAAGCCACAATTCTTTTCAGCTTGGGAATGTTTTGTAGCAACGAATCTAAAGTTCCTTCTGGAAGCTGGGCAAAGGCATCATCAGTGGGTGCAAAAACTGTGAATGGCCCAGGACTTTTGAGCGTGTCTCCAAGGTTGGTGGCTTCGATAGCTTTGACCAGTGTTTGGAAATTTCCAGCTTTGACAGCAGTTTCAATTAGGTCAGACATGAGGTAATGTTACTTTATTGACTTAGGTTATAAAGTACATATACAGCGAAAAGAGGCGCTTAGCTTCTATCAGCAGAGAGGTTGCGATTGCGCTTTGGGATTAAGATACCCGACTTCTTAGAGAAGTCGGGTATCTGTGCGCTAAACTGGGGAATGACACCAATGACCAGTAACTATGCTTAAGCGTTCTAAATTCGAGACGACTCAATCTCAGATTATGCACCGTGCTGAGGATCTCATTAGTGCAGCCTCAAATCGCTACCGCATCACAGTTCAAGTGGCAAATCGTGCTAAGCGTCGTCGTTATGAAGACTTTGATAATGCAGATGACGTCATGATGAAGCCAGTTCTGAGGGCAATTATTGAGATGTCCGACGAATTAACTCAACCAGAAATCATCGGCGAACTATAAAGTGACGGCAACTCCAAAGTAGAATGAGCAAAATTTTCAAGTTCATTCAACCATTTTTCAAACCTTGGCACGCACTCACCGTCTTTATGGTAGTGAGTGTGATTCTCTTAGGCTCGGGAATTGGTGAATTATTTCATACAAGCTTTCTTAGTTCCCAACCTGCTATAGCTCAAATAAGTAGTAGTAGTGAAGCAGCGCAGCGTGTTTATCAACAGTTGCCAGACTTCCCACGGGAAAATAAGTATATTAGCAAAGAAACCGGGAAAGTTTCGGAAAACAACACTTTAATCAATCGGTTGATTCGATATCACGTGTATGTCAAGGGGCGAGCGCTAAATTATCGACTAGATTGGAAGTTGACTTTAGCTGATTACCTGGGTGCAAACGAAATTATGTATGACCCTAGCTATCCTGGCAACGACATCTTGAGGCAAAATCCTATAGATAGCGATCGCGCCGCTATTGGACGTCTCAATCGTCGTCAGCGTGATGCTTTGGTGCAAGCCTTAGTTAACGTTTTTAACTCTAACCAAAATACACCAGCCTCTACCCCCAATCCCTCATCCCAATCGCCTGAGGCTAACCCTACCCGTCCTCAATTACCTAAACCCGGAGACGCCCAGAAATTAAAATGAGTAGGGGCGGGTTTGATTAGATATCGTGTTTTAAAGATCTTCTTTCGATTAAACCCGCCCCTACGCGCCGACTGTACGGGCGGGTTTGATCAGATATTGTGTTTTAAAATATTCTGGCGATAAAACCCGCCCCTACTGTTTATGGAACGTCTTGTTAAAAGTGGAGCTGATTGGCGTATCGGTTGGAATCCAACGGCATCTGAATTTAAAGGTTTATTGGGTACAGATGATTGGGCTGTTGAGTTAACTGAAGCAGAATTGAATGATTTTTGTCGGCTTCTAGTACAGCTAGCGGATACAATGAAGCAACTTGCCACTGAATTGATGGATGAGGAAAAAATTGCCTGCGTTGCCGAAAGCGATTTATTGTGGCTGGAGGTAGAAGGCTATCCCCATGCCTACACTCTGCGCTTTATTCTGACGAAAGGACGTTGTGCTGAAGGCAAATGGCATCCCTCTGCTGTTCCAGGTTTGCTACAAGCTGCCCAAACTCTGAAGGTTTTTTAAATTTGTTTCTTTATTTATAAACCTTGTGTTATAATCAAAAAATTAGCGGGGCGTAGCGCAGCTTGGTAGCGCGCCACTTTGGGGTAGTGGAGGTCGTGGGT
>CAZZVG010000672.1:0-4437 GCA_964657295.1 Iningainema sp.
TAGGGTCTTTCTTTTCCTCGTAAGCTTCAAATAAGACATTAAAAAGTGTAGAGGTTACTTTATCAGCCTTCTTCTTTTTAGTATTGTTGCTCTTTCCCCTTTTGGTCTGCTGATTTTTTGTTTGAGTGGACTGTGTGGCAAATATGGTCAGTATCTCAGCGGATTTAGCACGAATTATATCCAAACTACAATTACTTTCAAGCTCCAGTTCCACATCACTTTTTAGCATGTTTAGCCAACGCTCTTTTCCTTTTATTTTGCGCTTTCGCCCCTGCTGTAACGCTAACCAAGACTTGTAGATGTAGTCCACAAGAGTAATTGCTGAGGTGTAGAAACGACCTGGTTGATCTGCAAAGTGATCTTGAGTTTTGAGAGAGTTACACAGAGTCTTAATGACTTCGGTAGGTAGGTTGCCTTTTTGTACCCACGTCTCGAAGTCGGGATGTTTTCCTAATCTTTCCAATAATTCATTGATCAACGGCGTATTTTTCTCAGCCATCAGTTCCCAAAGGTGGCGGAGAGTTTCTTTATTAGCAACTAGGCGACATTGAATCGTAATCACGCTCATGCTCTTGTTGGCTTGGGAGCTAGATGAAAGTTTTCCTCAGTCTTTGACAAGTCTAAGGGCTAGTATCTGCAAATAGTGCCTCACCTCACAGAGGTAAGCGCTCTGGTGAAAAGGTTGCCCCACGAGTCCAAAGGGAACAGCTTACCCTCATCATAAGCGCAACAGCGCAAAAGCGCAAGTGCTTTTTAGCGCAACTTAACTTTTGTCAATATACTGTGCAACAATGAAGCCCGAAACAAGGCATCTTATGGAGATGACAGAAGAAACAAGAGAAGTTCGGGGCAGAATTCCTAAAGATTTAAAAATTACCTTTGAGGTTGCCTGCGCTCGTCTGGAAATAACGCAGACAGCAGCTTTAGAGGAGGCAATTAGAGATTGGTTGAAAAAACAGGAGTCTTCCGGTGGTGAAAAGCAGCAGGGCAGTTGAGGGTGCGTTTGCTACCAGATCCCTTTGCTTTAAGAATGTTCAAGCTATTGAGTCAGGTTTGCGATTTCGACGGTGACTGCTTAATAATTCACTATGATTTCTGGATGAAGTTTATGCCCATTGCAGTTCCCGTTCTGATGCTCCTCAGCAAAATCATCAAAAGATTCAACACTTAAACTTTTGCCCATCGCCTCTCCAATTAGCGTCAGCAACATCTTTGCCCGCATCTGGAAAAATGCTTCAAAGTCATTTCGCCGCAAAGTTGTTGGAGGTATAGCGTGCGATCGCAACATTTCATCTAGTCTTGTGACCGATGTCCCAGAAACTTCAAACTCCTCTAGGTAAACGGAAGGCGCTTTACTACCAATCTTTTTGTTCGTTTTGGCACTTAAGGGGGTGCGATTCACCAAGCAATTATACTTTTTAGGGTCAATGCCTTGCTTGCGACACCACGCCACCGGGAAGATGTGGTGCGAATCTATTTGTTCTTCAAAATAAATCACATCATTGATTTCCTCGCCGGTACTCCAATCAATTGCCCCCTGACGCCGCAATAGAGCAGCTAAACCTTGATAAACTGCACCGTAACGCTTTCTAACGCCTAACAGTCTTTCAAAAGAGAAATTTGCCTGTGTGATGGTAAAAGGAAGTGAACCACCTGCTAACCAATCTGGTACTTCTACAATATCGTGCCCTGCGCGTGCCTCGTACCAGCGTGTATACACTTCACCAAACATCCCGCACCACAACCAACGTTCCAGCATTGAACGTACTTGAAAAGAACGGGAACGCTCTCCAAGAACCGTAAAAATTGCACTGAGGATGACTAATTGAATCGGATAAGCCAAATCATTTGCATCAAAGATTTTTTGACTGTAAAGGAAACGAGCAGACTCTTCAAAACCTCTGGTAATTGGGTCAGCCCATTTCTGATATTCTTGCTTAGTGAGTTTTAAGACTTCAGCACGACCGCAAGCAACACCTGGTAATTTATCGACATTCCAGCCTTGATTTAAAGCTTCCATCCTCTTGGCGTAGCCAGCTACCAGTGTGACTGCTTGTACAAAATCAGTACTTCGTAGCTTCCGCAATACTTTCAATGATTGGAAGCGGTTTTCGCGCTGCTTCCAATCATCTCTCAAACTAAAGTCAGCAGTGCAATAGCTGGAACTCATTAAGTCGAAGTAATTGAGATCGCATCCGGAAGTGTTTGTATCTTCAAAGACTTGGCAAACGGCTTCTTTTGGTAAGGAGTCACGCAGTTGAATGACAGGTATTTGATAATGCTCGAATTTCTTGAGAACTTGCAGTTCTAAGGTGTCAATTAATTCCAGCCTTTGGGGGTCGTATTGCCAATACTTAGAAAATTTACTGCGCCATTCAGAAAAGGAGAATACTTTAGATAAGGGAAATAGGAGTGACTCATACTCTTTTTCAGGTGTGGAACAATCAATGATGTCACCCGTAAAAATTCGCGTGATTTTTGCTTCAGGCAAGGCGATGATGGCACTGCGGCGATCGCATTCTGGGTCGAGGCATTTTTCAATATCCAGGTAGTACCACTTTTTGATGATTTTCTGGCTTTTTTGGTCTTTGATGGCGACGGGTTGCTCAGATAGCAACACCATAAACAGAGTTGTCAGCCTTTGTTGACCGTCGAGGATTAATAAGTGGGGAGTATGAGGTTCAAAAATTGTGACGCCATCAACAAGGCGGGGTTTAAATTGTCGTTGCTGGATGCCTTGCTGAAGCATCATGACTGCGCCAATTGGGTAAGCCAAAGATATGCTGGCAAGCAGACGACGCACATGAGTATCATCCCAAACCCAATCTCGCTGAAAATCTGGTAGTTGGATGCGTCCAGTTTTAATGTCTTTCATGACATCAAGGAGAAAATATTTGGTGATGTCAAAGGTAGAGATTGAATTCATTTGCTGTTCTGCTATTTTTGTCATCAGGAAAGATCTGGCTGTGAGTAACAGTTAGTACGTCTGTACGTCAGCCTAAAATGACTCCCGTCGTCAGAGCAAGGGGTTTTTGGGCCAGTTGGTCGTGAGTAGCGATCGCTTACTCTTGAGGGAAGTCTGGGGGCAAGGTAACAATTCCTTTGACAACCAAGTATTTAAATTGGTTTAGCAAATCAGCTTGCCGTAAGATGCGGGTAACATATTTGGGTCTTCGGCGAAAGTCCGTTCCCCAGTCTTTAACTGTTTTTGGGCTAGTACCTGTGACTTGTGCGATCGCATTAATGCAGGCTTTACGATAATTACGTCCTGGTTCGCGACTAACCCAACGACGGCAATACTCCATCGGTTCGAGGGGTAACTGACGGAGAATATCAATTCGATGTTGATTCCGATGGGGATTGCTCCCAGTCCGCATTATTTTTCTTCGTAAGTCGGCAACAGCTAGCCTGCACTGGGAAGTATTTGAATTTTTATCGGCAATGCCTCAACTCCCCAAAATACTTGCTAGCTGAACTCAACTTAGAAAATCTCTGCTTTTAGTACAAGTCTTTTACTCACGAATCACGAGTAAATTATTCTTGGGGAAAGTCAGGAGGTAGGACTATTTTTCTGACTTGATTGAGCATATCAGCCATGCGAAGGGTATGCGCTACGTAGTTGGGTCGCTTTTCAAAGTTTGCTCCCCAGTTGCCGATAGTCCTCTCACTTAGCCCAGTAGCTTCAGCTAGAGCAGCAATGCAGGCTTTTCTATATCCCCGCTCATCGGGGGACATATTAACCCATCGTCTGCAAAATTCCAGAGGCTCCACGGGCAGGTTACTGAGTGCATCGATCCTATATTGAGGGTTCTGGGGAATGCTGTCTATTACCTTATTTGTTCTCGGTGACACTGTAACTCACGATTCGTGACTAATTTTTCCACATATATCACGAGCAAGTATGAACAGTGCGCCCAGAAGTTTGGGGGTGGAGACTTAGCCCGTTACTTCATCGAAGTGGATCACAAGGATGCACTGAAAAATAATCGTCTGCTGATTGTCCGTTACTATGTCCCCCACGAATACTGTAGGGATGCGATTCGCTTTTATTCTAAGGGCGGGTTAGGGGAGTTTGTCACAACAGCAATGCGGGAGGTGGCAAAGCGCAATCCTGGGTTATCAGGCACACTGACGCTGAAGGACTACAACGAAAAGCAAAGCAATCAGCGCGTTCTATACGTCTAGTTGAATTGACTTATCATTACTTTCGGATAGCGTAGTTCTAAAAATGAACTTAGTAACTTTCCAGTGGGGAACGGTTCAATTCATCCTTATAAAACCGCCAATTAGGCATAAATTTATTCATCAAAGCCACAAAGCGATCGCCATGATGTCTTTCTAGTAGATGTACCATTTCATGCACCACTACGTACTCTAGGCAATGTTTGGCTTTTTTCGCTAGTTCGAGGTTTAGCCAGATGCGTTTTGCTTGGATGT
>CAZZVG010000673.1:0-258 GCA_964657295.1 Iningainema sp.
CTTCTTTATCTTCAAACTTGGCGCTCACAGCGAGGGAGCGGTTTTTTTACATCGGTATTCTTCTGGCGGTTCGGGAGTAGTCATTCATGTTTTGTCAGGTATCCTGCTCTCTTGCCAAGCGGTGGGTAATTCCCACCCTTTTTCTTCATTCAATAGTGTTGATCTCATGCATGGGTTTAAAAAAAAGTTTAAATCTTGGATACGCCTGCGAAAAACTCGTCGTTACCTATTATTCGTCGTTGGCTACTACCTTGTGCT
>CAZZVG010000673.1:268-4436 GCA_964657295.1 Iningainema sp.
TTATTGAGTTGCAGTACACCATCAAACACAACTCAGCAAACGGTAGCTTCTTCTAATAGCGCCGCGAAGCAAGTGGTGCGTATTGTGCGTTCAAAACAACTGACTTCTTTAGCAGTCCTAGAAAAGCAAGGCTCCCTGGAAAAAAAATTGGCACCTCTCAATTTTAACGTACAGTGGCTTGAGTTTGCCGCAGGACCGCAACAGTTAGAAGCCATAAATGCAGGTGGACTTGATATTGCACTCACAGCAGAGTCGCCTCCCGTTTTTTCACAAGCAGCAGGTATACCCTTAGTATATTTGGTGACGATGCCCCCTAGTGGCAAAGCAATCTCGCTTTTAGTTCCTGCCAACTCTCCTATTAAAAGTGTTAGCGACTTAAAGGGGAAAAAAGTTGCTGTTCAAAAAGCATCTATTGGTCATTACCTCTTGGTAAAAGCGTTAGAAGCAGCGAGTTTAAAACTTAGCGATGTCCAGTCTGTTTTTCTCCCACCGCCAGACTCAAATGTGGCGTTTAGTCAGGGAAAACTCGATGGCTGGTTCATCTGGGAGCCATTTGTAACTAGAGCAGAACAGAAGAAAGTAGGTCGTGTTCTGACAAATGGCGAGAAGTTACGTGATACTGGTAACTTTTACTTGACCTCACGTCAGTTTTTCCAAGCTCATCAAGATGTGATTAAAGTCTTTCTTGCGGAACTTCAAAAAACCGAACTTTGGTCTAAAGATCATCCTCAAGAAATGGCAGAACTACTTTCTTCGAGCACTCAACTTGATATACCTACGCTTAAAGAAATGCACAACAAGTACGATTATGGGTTACAACATATTACTGAAAAAACCATCAACAAGCAGCAACAGGTTGCCGATCTATGGTACAGCTTAAAACTTATTCCCAAGAAAGTCAACGTCAGAGAGCAATTTTTGACACCCGAACAGTATGCCGAAATTACTCCCAAAGATATATTTGCTAAAAAGTGAAATTCTCCGCTCATTCTGACTCTTGAATTCTTTTTGGTAAAGAATGTCTTTGTTGTCTATCAATAAAATAGATTTCGATGAAAAAATACAAACTTAAGTTGAATTTAAAAAATCGTCATACTCAGAAGGTCATTCCTTGGGTTGTACCCTTAGTGTTACTTTTCCTATGGCAATTGTTCTCGATGATCGGTTGGATTCCTACGAGAATTTTGCCTGCTCCAATAAGTGTCGTAGGTGCTGCAATCCAATTAGCTAAGAGTGGGGAACTGTTTAGGAATATCGGCATCAGTGCAACGCGGGCAATAGCGGGTTTCTTGATCGGCGGAAGCATTGGTTTTGGCTTGGGTTTGCTTAATGGAATTTCTCGCCTTGCTGAAGAGTTGTTGGATACTTCTATGCAGATGCTTCGGAACATTCCCAATTTGGCTTTAATTCCTCTAGTGATTTTGTGGTTTGGGATTGGAGAGGAAGCAAGGCTATTTCTTGTGTCCTTGGGTGTGATGTTTCCAATCTACTTAAATACCTTTCACGGAATTCGCAGTGTCGATCCCGGATTAATTGAAATGGGAAAAGTTTATGGCTTAAATGCCTGGGGTTTGTTTTGGCGGATTATTCTTCCTGGGGCGATGTCTTCGATCTTGGTTGGTGTGCGTTTTTCTTTGGGGATCATGTGGCTGACGCTGATCGTAGCAGAGACGATCGCATCTGACTCTGGGATCGGTTACATGGCGATGAATGCTAGAGAATTTATGCAAACAGATGTAGTGCTGCTGAGCATCTTGCTGTATGCCTTGTTTGGTAAGTTAGCAGATGTTATCGCCAGAGCATTGGAAAGATACTGGTTGCAATGGAATCCCAGTTATCAGCGGAATCAGGAGAAGAAGCGTGAGAAGTTAACACTCAGCAATTCTGCCTAAAATATGTAGCTAAAATGCTGTTTTTTTGAAAAAAGTCTTGTCTTTCGTGGTTGGCTGTGCAATGATATAGTCGGTTGTGTAAAAATACGGTACTCTGATAGAAAAACAGTAAATTAACATCAAAATTTTCCAACTAGTCTAAATAAGCATCATGCATCTACTTTGGTTTATCCCAACTCATGGTGATGGGCGCTACCTAGGAACTGCAACAGGCGGAAGGGCAGTAAGCTTTTCTTACCTGCGGCAGATTGCTCAAGCAGTCGATCATTTAGGCTACACGGGCGCTTTGTTACCTACTGGTCGTTCTTGTGAAGATGCTTGGATTATGGCATCAACTCTGGTAACTCACACACAAAAGATGCGCTTTTTGGTCGCGGTGCGTCCCGGTTTGGTATCACCTGGCGTTGCCGCAAGAATGGCTGCAACGTTTGATCGCCTTTCCGATGGACGCTTGCTGATTAATGTAGTCACAGGCGGCGATCCCGTAGAGTTGGCAGGAGATGGGTTGCACCTGAACCATGACGAGCGCTACAAATTAACGGATGAGTTTTTAACAGTATGGCGGCAGATTGTTGGCGGTGAAGTCACTAACTTCCAAGGTGATTATTTCAATATCCGAGAAGGCAAGATTCTATTTCCCCCGATTCAAAAACCCCATCCTCCTTTGTGGTTTGGCGGTTCCTCTTCCATTGCTCAGCATATTGCTGCCAAACATGTAGATGTATACCTCACTTGGGGTGAACCGCCGTCTCAAGTTGCAGAAAAGATTGCTGCAGTTCGCCGACTTGCAGGAGAACAAGGACGGACGTTGAAGTTTGGTATTCGCTTGCATGTGATTGTGCGGGAAACCGAGAGCGAAGCTTGGGATGCTGCCAATCAATTGATTCGGTATTTGGATGCAGATGCGATCGCATCTGCTCAGAAAACCTATGCTCGCATGGATTCCGTTGGACAACAGCGCATGAGTCAACTGCATGGCGGCAGTCAAGAAGCTTTGGAAATTAGCCCGAATTTGTGGGCGGGGATTGGTTTGGTGCGAGGTGGGGCGGGAACTGCTCTAGTCGGAGATCCCGATACTGTTGCCGCCCGGATGTTGGAATATGCCGACTTGGGGATCGATAGTTTCATTCTCTCTGGTTATCCCCACTTAGAAGAGGCTTATCGAGTTGCAGAACTACTATTTCCCCGGTTGCCATTGGAGATCCCAACAATTGAACAACAACATGTGTTGAGTCCTTTTGGAGAAATTGTTGCCAATCAAGATTTCCCCAAGCAACAGAAAGCGAAAACAGCAGCCACCGTAGATTGACACAAACATCACAATGAGGGTTTAAAAAAATGGCTTATATTTTGGCGATCGCTGGCAGTCCTTCCCATCCTTCCAGAACCTACGCTCTTCTGGAATATGCCACCAACATTTTACAGCAAGACGGCTTCCAAACCGATATCATCTCTGTCCGCGATTTACCTGCTGAAGATTTGGTGTTTGGACGATACGATAGCCCTGCCTTGCAACAGCCAAAAGCCCTTTTAGAGAAGGCGGATGGTGTGATTATTTCCACCCCCATTTACAAAGCGGCATACAGTGGAGTCTTGAAAGCATTTTTAGACTTGTTACCGCAAAGGGCTTTGTCAGGAAAAGTCGTGCTGCCCATTGCCACTGGTGGAACAATTGCTCATTTGTTGGCAATTGAATATGCCCTGAAACCTGTCTTGTCTGAATTGAGAGCAAGGCATCTTTTGGGTGGTGTTTACGCAATAGACAAACAAATTCAAGTACAGGAAGATGGCAGTCTTCAGCTTGATGACGAAATTGATCAAAGATTGAAAGATGCTTTACGTGAGTTTGTCCAAGCTGTCAATAGTTTTCAGCCAGTCGCTAAAGAATTAGCTCACGCAAATTAATCACAACGTTCTCCTACAAAATGCCAGTAGCAGGTGATTGCTCCTTGTCCATCTGCTACTTTCCTTCTAATGTCTTTTCTGTAAATACTACTTAGGATTAAATGACTCAGCAGTCTGATTTTCTCTCTAATCTATATGATTTTCTTTATCCTCGCAGTCCTGATTATGATCAGTTCAAACCAGAGAATCTAGTTTTTAACGCCAATTTACAAGAATTTTCCCAACGAGTCAGTTACATCTGTAATCTGCAAACCAATGGTAAACTTTCCCCACAAGAGGCTTACAACCAAATTCAAATCCTCTGGAAACAATTGAAAAGTGCTAAAAAAGAACTCAACCGGGAAGCGGAATTTAAAAAGTAGGGGCGAACG
>CAZZVG010000674.1:0-4428 GCA_964657295.1 Iningainema sp.
TTTCTTTCTTTTGCCTTTTAACTTTTAACTTTTGCCTTGTTCGGTCAGGGAATTTTGGGGGCAGCGACGGGAATTCCCTTAGTTCATGACGATTCAGAGTTGATCGAACCCTTTAAAACCCAGAATCTCGACGAAATATTTTATATTGGAGAGTTGATGATTAGGCATGACAATCGCGGTGAGGGGCTGGGTACTAATTTATTAGCAAATACGCTTGATTTAATCGACAAACAGAGATTTAAAACTGTTTGTTTGTACACGGTAGATCGCGGTGAAAATCACCCATCCAAACCAGACTCATATCGCTCTCCTGATTCATTATGGAGAAAATTCGGCTTTCAGAAACATTCTAGCTGTTTGGTCTATTTTTCTTGGCAAGATTTAGGCGATTTGGTAGAAACTGAAAAACCAATGAATGTCTGGATTAAGCAATTGTAAGTAAGTCGGCATAAATAAAGGAAAGTTTGTAGTAAGCGCTAAAGACTTTGCTAATTTTCTTGCGCTTACCCTGTGAAACGAGTGCGTTTAAATAGTTATTTCCCGAACTGCCGCAGAGCTTCCCGAAACTCTTTAACAGCATCGTATTGGTCGTAGTAGGTGATATAGCGACAGAACAGATCTATAGGCAGGTTTTTGAGAAGTTCGCTTTGCTTTACCTTTTCATATCCATGACTGCGGAGATGGTAAATTTCCAGGGTGCCGTCTTCCCAGAACCAGACTTCTTTTACCCCCATACGCCGATACGCTTCCAGCTTATCTACTCCGCCACTGGTAACTGTTACCTCAATAACCAAGTCGGGATAGGGCTTTTTGCTATCTATGTTATAAGATTCATCGGGTTCATTTCTTGCCTTCAGTTCTTTAGTGCCGAGAGTTGGTCCACCTCGACCGTAGAAGCGAATATCAGCTTCTTCCATATAAGCTTCTAGCAATCGCCGGATGGTGACTTTAAAGTCTTCATGGTCTTCGCTAACTGGCATGATTTCAGCAGTTCCATCTAAGTAAACCAATTTGACCCCAGCAAAATCTTCTAGAGAGCGATCCAATTCTTCTAACTGCTCCCAGCTAAGATGATGAATGACCTTAGCGGCTCTAGGTTGGAGTGACTTTAGCAATTGGGTTGTCATTTTGGAGAGTTGCCTCTTTAATTTGTCTGATAATTTCCCTTCTGCCTCAGCTTTTCTAATGGCTTGTTCAATAGTATTCAGCCATCAGTAGCATGACTAGTATCGCTGAGGAGATAATCAGCTACTTTTGCTTTGAATGTATTTCGCTTACTGACTGCTGACTTTGAAATACAGATTTTGACTCGTATCTATCTTACCACTCAATTTCTCAATCTTGGATAAGTTCCGTCTTGCTTTTTTACTGCAGTAAAATAGAAATGACATTTTGTCGTGCTTCAGATATGGTTAGTAAGTCAGCATAGTTGATATGTATGTAAGGAAACGTGAACTTACTTAAAACTCTCTTACCTTCTTTCTGCCTGCCGCATTATGCCTATTGCCTTACCTTAACAACAATTTTTCATGCTGAACTTCCTTAACCTCAATGTACCGCAGTCACAACCATCCACTAATTTGAAGGTGACACTCCTTGTAGAAACTCTCACTTCAGGGGTAATTACCGCTTCTGTATTGGAGTTTCCCAACTGTCGAGTAGAAGCACAAACAAGAGAAGAAGCTATTACCCTAATTAAAACAGCCTTTTTAGAACGGATGGCGCATATTGAAGCAATTTCATGGGACGTGCCAATTCAGGCACATCAACCAACTTGGATGCAATTTGCAGGTGTCTTTGAAGACGATTTAGACTTCCAAGAAATCATGGAAACAATTCGAGCCGAGCGAAACTCAGACGATGACTCTGAAGTTGACCCCTCATACTACTCCTAGAGGCGGCTTTTTGTGTCTCAATATATTCTCGATACCGACCATGTTTCATTGATTCTCTCCAATGATCCCCAAGTTACCGCAAAAGCTTCCATACATCAAATTGCTGTGACTATAATTACGGTTCAAGAACTCTTCAATGGCTGGGTTGCCAGAATTAATGATCCATCCCAAGTGAATAATTTGCCTAGACTCTACACAAAACTGTGTACAACTGTAAAATATCTCCAGACAGTTGAGATACTGGACTTTACTCCACAGGCTGATACCTGCCTCAAGCAATTATTAAAAAATAACCCACCCCTACGGAAAAATCGCTTGCAAAAAGATATGCGAATTGCAGCAGTTGTACTATCCCTCAACGCTACAGTTGTCACCCGCAATCAACGGGATTTTGGGCTAGTACCTGGACTGGTAATAACAGATTGGACATTTTAAAACCCATGTCAAAACCATATTGATTTTAGCAGTAAAAGAAAGCAAGTACTTCTTTACATGTACTAGTCGTGCTAATGGCTGACTTCGAGAAAGCGATTCATGTCCCTAAATTTTGCCCGTCTTGGATAAGTTCTGTTAACATGCCTTCACCTTAACAAAGGCTGTCATCCATTAAGCTGTAATTTACGTCTTTGATTTTACTGAGTAGATATAGTAAATTTCCGATATGCGTGTTCAAATTGTTATTTTGGTTGCAGCAATACTGGTGGGGTGGGAGAATCATGAGGCACTGGCAGATGCTGATACTCGGACAACTCCATCAGCGGAGTTAAGTCAGGGGCAGACTGAGGACTGTGAATTGAGGCCGACGGGGAGAGACGGGGATGCAAAGACGCGGGACGTACTAAATGTCAAACCCGCACAGCCGGATTTTGTTTGCGTAGCCCCATTCCAGTCTCAAGCTGATTTGCCAAATATACCTTCTCCACTTCAACACTCATCATTCAAGCTGACGCAGGATGTACCGGACACGCGATCGCCTGGAGATTTTGATGCCAAAAGACGGACTCTTGTTGAGAGACTCAAACAAAAAAACGTCCAGACTGTGGAAGTTGCTCAAAAACTAGTCAAAGATATCCAAATCATTTTTATCAATGGTAAAGGTAAGTTGGTTGATGATAAAGGTCAGCCGATTCAGGGGCGAACTCAGAAAAGTTTTATTATTGGCAATCTTAGACTCAAGTCGGGTCAAGTCTTCCGCGAAGATGTCCTTCAAAAGGACTTGCAACGCCTGCGGAGATTAAGGTCATTGGATCGCGTCAACTATTCTCTCGATGAAGATGCGACTGGTGTTAAAATTACATATTATATCAAAGAGAGTCACACCCCTTCTCCAAACTTTGGCGCTGGTAATAGTGGAGATTATGGGTTGTACGGTCAGGTGGGTTATGAAGATGTCAATATTAGCGGTCTTAACGATCAGTTAGATACAAGTTTTCAGGTCAGTGGGAAAGATTTCCAATTTGATACCCAGTTTAAAAGCCCTTATCGTTACGGAGAACCAAACCGCTTGGGCTACAGTATCAGGGCTTTTCGCAGTCGAGATTTATCGCGGACCTTTAACGATGATATCAGGTTGTCTAACGGTAGTAGAGCGCGGGAGGGAAGGTTTGGCGGATCTGTAGCACTTTTAAAGTCTTTTGATGATTGGGATACAGCATTAGGTCTTAATTATACGAGAATTAGCCTCCGCGATGGTGATTACAATGTTGTCCGCAGAGATATTTTGGGAAGTCCTCTCTCAGTCAGTGGGACTGGTATTGACGATCTGGTTACGGTATCGTTGGGAATTACAAGAGATCAACGCGATCGCCGTGACAATCCCACTAAAGGATCGCTCCTTAGCTTGACTACGGAACAATCCATTCCCATTGGACTAGGTAAAATTCTCAGCAATCGCTTGCGGGCAAATTATATCTTATATTTGCCCGTCACCTGGATTGGTCATGGTCGGTTAACTAAAAATCCGGAAATGGTAGCTTTTAATTTGCAAGCGGGGACAAATATTGGCGACTTTCCACCAGCCAATGCCTTCGATCTTGGGGGAGAAAATTCTGTCCGAGGCTACGGAGGTGGTAGAGTTGCCAGTGGACGCAGTTATACTTTAGCTTCTGCGGAATATCGTTTCCCAATTCTTCAGTCCGTAGGAGGAGTGTTTTTTGCTGACTTCGCCTCAGATTTGAGATCTGACAAAACAGTACTGGGGGAACCGGGTGTCTTGCGAAACAAACCTGGAAGTGGTTTTGGCTTAGGAGTTGGATTGCGAGCACACTCACCTTTTGGACTCCTTCGAGGTGATTTGGCAATAAATGACCAAGGGGAGGTTACATTTGCAATTACCACTGGTCAAAAGTTTTGATTTAGGAAGTAAACGAGTAGGGGCAGGTTTGACCGAACAAGGCAAAAGTTAAAAGTTAAAAGGCAAAAGAAAGAAAAAGAAAAAGAAAAACCGGTTTCAGAGCAAGTAAATTTATTTATGGAAAACAAAAAAAGGCGGACACTTCAAATCCCCTAATTTTAATGATGTTGTTGGCGAATT
>CAZZVG010000675.1:0-4416 GCA_964657295.1 Iningainema sp.
GGCGACGAAACCAAGTGTTCGGTGGAATTTCGAGACTTGTGTGTACACCGTAGCCCCGCAAGCGGGGAGAGGTTGGGGAGCCAGAGCCAGCAGGCATGAGGCGGTTTTCCGCCGTAGGTGACTGGCGTGGAAAGGTTTTTTTATTATGGGTGATTTGACGGACATGATCTAACTTCTGATTCCCAATCCCCAATGTGTCATGGTAATTCAGTAAACTCGAATACGTCGTACTCGCTACCACGCAGTACAGATTCCGTATGTTTACCTTGGAAGCGCTTACTGAAGATCTGCTCCAGTACTCCCCAAACAGCACCAAGTGTGTAAGTACATTTACGCGGTGAACCCTCCGGTTCGCCAGCAGAACAAAAAGTTTCTGAAGTGTAAGCTTTGATCACATCGCCTTCTCGTTTAATACTATTAAGAATACATAAACGAGTCCCATCTTTACCTAGAACAGAGCCAATTTTGTAAGTGATATCATCTAAAGACAAGGATGACCCTGTTAACTCTAATTCTTGTACCAGACGTCTGCCACGAGTGCGACCGGCTGCAGTCAAGGCGATCGCTGCTGTCTTTTCACCAAGAGCATCTTCCATGCCAACAATTGCTGACTTAAAACAGACGATACTACTAAAATCTCCCAATGTTGCACGTAACATGAATTCCCCTTAGTTTTACTAAAGAATACATTCCTCAAAAGTATCTAGAATTTATCGCTCATTTTTTTGTAAATCTTCTTCAACCTGAGTATAAAAAAGTTTTTTTTATACTAGATCACAAAATTTTCCTTTGTTGAAACCCTTCATATTTAGTCGTATGGTCGTTCTAACTCCAGTTCTGAAAGATTGAATGAGATCTCATACTCATACCCTAAGTAGATTAAACAAAGCTAAATCTTCAACCCAACAGAGCTGCAATTCTAGACACAGCCCGTTTGATTTCCAAAAACAATAAGCCTTGCTTCACGACAGAACTAGCAAGAACTAATAAAACAGCCTCATCACTACAACCGACTAACACTCCATAACCTTTTTCGCCTTCCACAACAATACGATCAACTGCACCACGAGCAAGTTCGCGTCCGATACGTTCACCTAATGAGAGCATGGATGCAGACATCGCCGCAGTACGTTCGTCATCCATTCCCACAGGGAGTACAGAAGCTAAAGCTAAACCGTCAGGGCTTGCCAGCATCGCACCCTGAACCTCAGCACTACCGGAAACAAAGTTTTGCAATTCATCTTGTAGCATTGAGATGTTAATCATAATTTTCCCAATCGTGTTTAGTCTTACTTCAACAGGCGGTATACTGCTTTGGTCATTAGTATGATCGCTGCTGCTACGTTCATAAGTCGTTGGTATTTGCACTGTTACTGCTGATAACCCCAATGTATTATCCGAGGGCTTAGCCACTTTTCGTAATGCCCTCAATAATGACTCAAGGAAATTGCCTAAAGGCATAGGGCTTGTACTACTTACTATAATAGAAGTGATTTTGATGACACCCAGTTATGATAAATATTTTGCCTTATTTTCAGGCTAACGGTCAAAAAAGTTTGAAACTTTTTATAAAATTAATGCTAATTATTCTTCTGAATGCTGGTAGTGGGCAAACTCTTGGATAAGTGTAATCACAGCAGGGAATACAGATGCTCGCTCTGTAGCATTAACGCTAATCACTGGCGCTTTGATTTGGGCTTTTTCTAACCCCAAAGCAATAGCCACATCCTCAGCTTCCCAAGCATCTGGACAATCGGTGTGAGTTAGTCCGATGATATGAGGTAGTTGCACGCTTTGGTTGATGAAGTGGAGAATCCGCCGTCCATTGCGTAACTGCTCTGGACGATGCGCATCTACAAGCAGAATATAAGCTTGAGCTTTTTTAATCAGAATATCCCACATAAAGTCAAATCGGCTTTGTCCTGGTGTGCCATAAAGGTGTAATGATTGATTAGGTGCAATGGTTACTCGCCCAAAGTCCATTGCTACCGTAGTTTTCTCCTTAAACTGTGCTGTTTCATCTGTCACTGTTCTTTCAGTGTCTACCACTTCTATTTCACTAAGTGTACGGATAAAGCTAGTTTTCCCTGCTCCTACACCTCCTGTAACGACAATGCGTAAAACTTCCATTAAGCTTTGCTCCTTAAAAACCCAACCAAATTTTGTAGGAACTCAGTACTTACCTTCCGCGTCTCCAGTTCTTGAGATTTTGTCGCTCCCATACTAATATGATTTTCTACAGAACAATTTATTTTGCCATCATTCAACTTTAGTGTCGATTTTATCAAAGGAATTTCCGCTACCAAACCAGCAAGCATCAGCCGGAACGCAGCTTGCTGAACTGAAATTGTTGCTTGATTGAGAAGAGAAGCGATCGTCGCCAAATCTACACTACCATTAGCAAACTCCCACAGTTGCCACTCAAAAGCATTTAAATGAATCTGTGGTTTATTGCTGACAGTACTTTGGATGGCAGAACGAGCATCTGGAAGCACATCTGCTAGCACTTTCCAATTTTTTAATGCCCTCAGCGCCATCAGAGCTACTTCTGTCGCTTTTATACTTATTCCTGTCATTTCCTGCCAAGGTAAAGCCGCTTTGCTATCCAGTTTAAACACACCCTTCTGTATTTCAAAAAGCTCTCGAATTTGTTGGAGTTGGCTACCAAATAACAGGTTGAGTTGCTCTGCACTAAGTAGTCCTTGTGTTTTTAGATGCAAACCGATTGGTATGGCTGCTGTTGTTTGAGTTAACAGATTATCTATAACTTGCTGCTTTGCCAATCCCCGCTGTACGATTTTATAGATTAAACCCTGACCATTCAATTGATGAGCAGCAGCGACAATCCGTCCCTGTTTAAACCACATATAGAAATAATAGGATTTAGAGCTAGGTGCATGAAGGTCTGGTAAAGTACATACAGTTAAACATCCGGATTTTCGTCCTTGGTCGATGAGTTGGAATAACTCAGCTAGAGAAAAATCTGTAAAAGAACTAGATAGGCTCATTAGTTGAGTAAATTTATTTATGGATCAGCAACTTCCGTGATCTTGCACCCTTTGAATACTTAAATAGGCAAGTATACACTTACTTTAGAGAAAAATAGATTAGTTACGTGTTAGCTGCTGCGTTATTTAAGAAGCATAAAGATATACTTGAATGATTAGAATAAGTAATTATACTGAATTAAAAATCTTATATTTTTGACTACATGTAAATACTTATACTTAATTGTTTATTAAGTATCATTTTAAAATTTGAGGTACGCAGCTACTCCCATCAAATTCTTTCGCTCATCCAGTTAATGATTGGTAATTGCTATTTTTTCCTACTCTCCATTAGCGATTACCCATTCTCGATTTCCTTTCAACGACTCAGTGATGTTTTTGTTGAGTTTTTTATCGGGAAAATAAATTTTGTAAATATAATGTTACGTAAATTATGATTGAGTTGATTATGAAAATTAATTCTTGGCAAAAAAATTCGTTGATGCTTGGTGTTAGGATAATTTGGAGCTTTTTTTTTGATTGTTGTATTCCTTCTAAGTAGTGGGAATGCTACTGCAGGCCCATTGGCTGAACGATTGGCAAATTTTCCTCAATGGCAAAAAATAAAATCGCTGTCGCCTGCTTTCGGTGATTTGGTTTACCCGGATTGGATGGAGGGTGATTGGCTGGTTAAGAGTACTCTGATGGATTTGGTTGCGCCTTTAGCTCCCAAAATTGTTACACCGGGATTTGAGGGGAATCGTCAGTATCTTAACCAGTCTACAGATTTCCAGGTGCGCTTTGTTCAGGAGAAAAAGCTTTTTTCGAGTTCAAAAATTATCCCTCACAGAAATAGTCAGTCAAAGGTAGTGGCAGATAGGGCATTTAATAGTCTGAATTTGGCACGGGCTTATTTAAATGACAGCACTGTGTTATCAGTCAAAGTAGATCCAGATTCTCCCAATCGTCAAATTACGTTCCTACGTGGAGATCGCCAGCTCGTTTCCATTGTCACAGGACGAAGCACAGAAACTACATTGGACGGCAAGTTCATAGCGACGGAAGCGTTTCAACAACTGTTTAAAGGTGGTGGGCGTCCTTATTTCAATTTTGTCGAGTCCACTACTGCTTATCAGCAATTACAGACATCTAGTCCAGATGTAGAAGCCGAGCAAGTTACATCTGTCTACCTCTCACCCCAAGATCCAGATTACTTTGCTGCGGGTTCTCGCCCAGTTGCACTTTATCGCTATCGCCTAGAATTTTTTCCGCTTCATTTTAAGAGCGGCAACTAAAGTTAAATACAATGCAGACGTACTCGAAACAGAGATCAATGAATATGTGCGATCGCCTTCTGAATACACCTTTATCCATTAGACATCTGGTGAAAATTAATTATGCGTTCGTTGAAATCCTTGGTAGGGGCGAA
>CAZZVG010000676.1:0-4413 GCA_964657295.1 Iningainema sp.
ACCTTAACTCATGACTCAAACTCAAACACTAACTAAACCTAAACTATACACCTTCGATGAATTTATTGAATGGTATCCCGATAACTCTGCCCTACGGTACGAATTACACAAAGGGGCAATTATAGAAATGCCCCCACCAACAGGCGATCATGAAGATGTTGTCGGGTTTCTAACTCAAAAAATCGCAGCGGAGTTTGAGCGATGCAAGTTTTCCTACCGCATCCCAAAATCAGGATTAATCAAAACACCCTATGTTGAATCGGCTCTGATCCCAGATGTAATGGTGATAAATCGTGACAACCTAAAAAATGAACCATTTTGGAAAAAACAATCGACGGTGATTTATCCTGAAACCGTACCTCTACTGGTGGAGGTTGTTTCAACCAACTGGCGCGACGATTACTATGATAAATTTGCAGCTTATGAATCTATGGGCATCCCAGAATATTGGATTGTAGATTATGCTGCACTGGGCGGACGCAAGTTTATTGGCAATCCCAAGCAGCCAACGATTTTTGTGTGTGAATTAATTGATGGGGAATATCAAATGACCCCGTTTAGAGGTAACGACTTGATTATGTCCCCAATATTCCCACAGTTAAACTTAACTGCGCAACAAATATTTGATTCAGTATTTTGACCAAAGAAAGGCAGAGGGGAGAGGGCAGCCGGGAACTTTTGTGCAAAGAATGTTGACTCTTAAATCTTAGCGTCGCAATGTCTTGGTAAACCTGCTTGCTCTGCGAGTTTCTGAAACTTTTCTCAAAACTTAAAAATGAGCACTACAATTGTAAATTAACTTTAAAAAGTTTTTAAAGCTTTCATAAAAAAAATCATTGATAAATTTTCAGTATTATGATAGAAATGCCGAGGTAAGCATTCAGCAAATAGCCTACATGACTTGTTAAGAGTTATATTTGAGGATAAGGTTTACACATTTGATCTCCTGCGCTGACAGCTAAACTTTTATAGCTGAATGTTTCATGCAGTTGATATTATAATCATAGGTGAACAACGTGCATACAAACGATCTGGGCATGAGTGTTAACGTGAATGACGTTAGCCATGAGATTTATGAATTAATATCCAATTTATATCCTATTTGCCGGAGTATAACTGGCGATGGTATCCGAAAAACACTGCGTATTCTGCAACAATACATTCCCTTGAACTTGTATGAAGTTCCAACTGGAACGCAAGTATTTGATTGGACTGTTCCTAGAGAATGGAATATCAGAGACGCTTATATTAAAAATTCGGCTGGTGAAAAGATTGTAGATTTTCATAAATCTAATCTTCATGTATTGAATTACAGTACACCTATTCACACAAAAATGCCTTTAGATGATTTGAAGGCACATCTATTTACACTACCAGATCGTCCTGATTGGGTTCCTTACAGAACTTCATATTATAAAGAGAATTGGGGTTTTTGTCTGAGCTACAATCAATTCTTAGAACTTAAAGATGAAGAGTATGAAGTGTATATTGATTCTTCCTTAGAAGATGGTCATTTAACATATGGTGAGTATTACATTAAAGGGGAAAAAGAGGATGAGGTTCTGATTTCATGTCACGCCTGCCATCCGTCACTTGCTAATGATAATCTTTCCGGAATTGCTTTGGCAACTTTCCTGGCTAAACATCTCAGCCAAATGTCTCCCTCTTTATCTTACCGCTTTATCTTTATTCCCGGAACTATTGGTTCTATTACCTGGCTGGCGCAGAACGAAACTCACGTTGACAAAATCAAACATGGCTTAGTTCTTACCTGTCTAGGGGATACAGGCAAGTCTCACTACAAAAAAAGCCGTCGGGGTGATGCGGAGATTGACAAAGCTGTGATTCATGTATTGAAGCAATCCACTCAAGATTATGAAATACAGGAGTTTTCTCCCTATGGGTATGACGAACGTCAGTTTTGCTCACCGGGATTTAATTTGCCTGTAGGTTGTTTTATGCGATCGCCTCACGGAACTTATCCTCAATATCATACATCAGCCGACAATCTAGATCTTGTCCAACCCCAAGCCCTTGCCGATTCGCTTGCCAAAATTTTGTCAGTTGTACAAATTATTGAAAATAATAAAAAATATTTCAACCAAAACCCTAAATGCGAACCACAGTTAGGGAAAAGAGGTTTATATAGCGCGATTGGGGGATTGACTGATACAAAGAAAACTGAGATGGCAATGTTGTGGATTTTGAATTTATCTGATGGAACAAACACGCTGCTGGATATTTCGGAAAAATCGGGTTTAGAATTTGATTTGATTAAGAAAACAGCAGATACATTGCGACAGTTTGACTTGTTGAAAGAATAAGTAAGCTATTAGTCGCAGAACAAAGGTTCGTAGTTGCGCTTTAGCACAACTACGAACCTTTGAAATAACTTTAAATAATTGCGTTGACTTTCTTATTTACATTGAACGCGAAACAACTAACAATCAACAAACAAGCATGGCAGAATTCAAAAATCAAGTTGCCGTTGTGACAGGAGCAAGCAGTGGCATCGGCAAAGCGATCGCCTTGGAACTAGCGGCATCTGGTGCAAAACTTTATCTTTTAGGCCGGAAATTAGATCGGTTGTTAGCGATCGCCAAAATTGCTGAAGAAACTTCTCCACAAGTTGTCTGCTACCAGTTGGATTTAGATTTAGACGAAGATATTCAGAAATTTAAGACAAGTTTAGAAACAGATTTTGGACAGGCGAACTTACTTATCCATAGTGCAGGTGTGATTTCTTTAGGGGAAGTCAAAACTGCAACAGTAGAAGACTTTGATTGGCAGTATCGCACAAATGTTCGCGCTCCCTACGCTCTGACACAAGCGTTACTGCCCATGCTGATATCTTCTCAAGGGCAAATTGTCTTTATTAACTCCAGTGCAGGGTTAACAGCTAAGGCGGGTGTCGGACAGTATGCTGCTACTAAACACGCACTGAAGGCGATCGCTGACAGTTTGCGATCAGAAGTCAACTCTCTAGGAGTACGTGTCGTCAGCGTGTTTCCCGGACGTACTGCTAGTCCCATGCAGGAAGCGATTTGTGAGCTCGAGGGGAAAGCATACAATCGTGATCGTTTACTGCAACCAGAAGATGTCGCCGCTACAGTCATCAACGCCCTCAGTTTACCCCGCACTGCTGAGGTAACAGACATCCACGTTAGACCTTTTTTGAAAAGTTAGTAGGGGCTCTCGGCCGTTCGCCCCTACCAAGGATTTCAACGAACGCATAATTAATTTTCGGAGATGTCTATTGTAAAAGCGCCACCTTAATTAAGGCAACGCCATTTTCTTAATTATATTCAGGGCGAAAAATATTTATCTAAGTACCCTGACTCTTATTATGATTTGCTGAATGCAATTTCACCTTTTATATTGTACCTCTACGGCTCATCAGATTCCACAAGAATATAGCAACGAGAGCACCGAGAATAGCTACTGCAATTCCAGGAATACTAAAGGTAGGAGCTGCTAAAGCCAAAGTTCCAGTGCTAAAGAATACACCCAAACTGCCACCGATAAAAGCACCAACAATTCCTAATACCATTGTCGCTAAAAATCCACCACCTTGGTAACCGGGATAAATAGCTTTTGCAATAGCACCTGCAATCAAACCTAAAACTACCCAAGCAACAATATTCATCGTTCTAATTCCTTTCCTTCAAATGTCTTCTTTTCTTTGATGAAAATAGAATAACAATCACAACTCCAATTTCCTCTCTATCAAGCGAAATAAAAGCCTACAGAACTGTAGGTAGAGTTTAGTGGGAGTTGAAGGATAGATCCTATCTGTCCTCTAGTCGATGGGTATTTCTTAAAGAATAGCTAAGTTGGAATTAGGTGAACGACCAAGCAATATTGCCACTTAGTTAAATACTGAACTAAGTGTTTTTTTTATGGGCAATCAGGAAGAAATTCTTCTCAAAGTCCCATAATAACTAGCAAATACACGTATTTTTGTGTCAAATAGTTGAGGAATGTGTAAATAATTGTAAAGTGGTTGAGGAGGTCTGTAGTTTTGCTTTGGCACTAAAATCCAAAGACAAATGAAGAACGCTCTTTATTAACATTTATAGACTTTTAGCTTCAACCGTGTAATATTCTAAATTAAGTTTTCTGACCTATAAAACAAATTATGAAGACAAGCAGTAATACAATTAAACTCGACCAATTTTTGAAGTTGGCTGGTATAACGCAGACAGGTGGGCAGGCCAAGTTAATAATTCAAGCGGGTGATGTAAAAGTTAATGATACACTTGAAATCAGACGGGGACGACAATTAGTCTCCGGCGATCGAGTAACGGTGGGAGAACAAACTTTGGAGGTAGATTTGAACTCCTGATTTTATTTACTTAGTTGATGTTTGAGGAAGTGAAGGATCGTTGTTTAGTTATTTTGATTTTCTTACAG